>NBMH01000003.1 GCA_002084875.1 Anaerolineaceae bacterium 4572_78
CTAGAAAAATCACATCTGACGATTTTGTTGAGACTACGCATGCCGATGAAATCGAGCCTGAAAAATTGGACATGTCGCGTCAGGGCGATAAACCACGCTTGCAACGAATTTCTGATATTCCTGTGGATAAAAAAATCATACAGCGGCTTATCTCTCAAGGAAATTTGCCATTATCAAAAATATTTTCATCTCGTCAAGTGACAGGTTTTAAATCAACCCCATATGTTGCCCGAACTTATTTGGTTAGTCAAGGATGGCGATTTAAGACAAAAGAGGAAACAGACCCAACCCATTTTGAACAAGTTGAACAAACTATGCATACCTTGCAACGAGCAAGTTCGCCTGCTCAACCGTTGCCTGAACAACCACGTACCATAATGGAAAATATCATGGGACTGGATTTTAGTGGAGTTCGTATTCGGACTGCTCCGTTAGAAACGTTGAATGTTGAGGCGGCGACAAGGGGACAAGATGTGTATGTCCAACGTGGGTATGATAAATTTGATACGCCTAAATCTTTGGCGTTGCTTGGGCATGAGCTGACTCATGTGATTCAACAAAAAGCGATTCAGTCCAAATCAATGCCGACGGAAATGGCTTTACCGTTTGTACAACGTAGTCCACTTATGATTAGTAATGTGCAGCGTGAGGAAGCGGAAGCAGATTATGTTGAAAAGACAATTTTGCGAGATGTGCAACCTAGTATGATAAAAAGATATGCTAAGCCTACTACATTAAGTAAACCAACATCGGTTTCAGTTCAACGGTTTGCCATTCCTAAAGAAATAGCAGCTAAGCGTGTGGTTGATTTTCCTGAAATGGTGCAACGTAAGGCAAAACATCCTGAAAGCGATGTCCAACATGGTGAGGCTGAAAAATCGGTCACAGCAAAAAGTGTCTTCCAACAATTGGAGTCTTTAACCTCAGATATTTCCCATTCTGACTTTGTTCAACCATCAATGGAATCAGAACAAAGCTCGGCAATAGATTCGTCAAGTATCACTGATATGATACAACAGACTAAATCTGACAGAAATAAAGATACTGTTAGGCGTACTCCCGACATCACATCAGATTTGGCATCCGATTCACCGAGTATTGCCGATATGATACGACGGACGGATTCCGATGAGAATACAGATTTGGTTTTACGCCAAACAGATACGGACATGTCACAAAGTAGTATACTGCCTGCACAAGTTCCCGAAGACATGGTCAGTGATGAAGATAAAAAAGATGAGGAAGAAAAAGAAGAAATAAATTTAGATGAACTTGCTCGACAAGTTTATCCTCGTATTCGGCGATTATTGACAATTGAGCATGAACGCCGACGCGGTTCTTTTCGTTTGAGACAGTAAATGGAGAAATGTAAATGGCACATACACCACCAACGACACCATTAAAAATTAGTAGTTCAGAAGCAGGGGTTAATGTGGAATGTCCATATCCCCCTGCTAATCTTAAGATTACAAAATCAAGCGGTATCAAACGAGACAAACAACCAACAGAATCCACCCCAAAAGATACTTATGAAGGTGGTGATGCTTACTATACATCATTTGAACTTCTTTTTGATACGGCTGAAAAAGGTACAAATGTCCATGCAGAATACACCGAAAAACTACTAAAGCTAATGGAAGCAAAGGAATACGATAGCCAAAGTAGAACTCCTTATTGTAAGCTAGATTGGGGACCACTCAATATCAAAATTGGAAATCGGCAACCATTTAAGAAGTGCATATTGAAAAGTATAGACCTAAATTTTGTACTTTTTCTTAAAGATGGTACGCCTGTTAGAGTAAAAGTAAACGTTACATTTGAGGAAGCCGAAGATGCCGCCGAAGGACAAAACCCAACAACTATCTCGGAGGCTCGAAACTTATGGACGGTGACCGAAGGTGAAACGATTGATTGGATTGCTTACAAAGAATTTGGCAATTGTCGTTATTGGCGGCACATTGCTGATACAAATAATTTGATTGACCCAAAGGATTTATATGGGGGACAGATTTTAAGGATTGTCCCTCTGCCGTATGTGATGGAAATAGTCGTAGATACGAATTTACATCTGCCCGATATGTTTTCGATTCAACTGCATGACGATAAAGTTGAATGGGTGGATGATAGTCGTTTTGATTTGGGAAAGTCTGTTGAAATTTTGGTAGATAATGTGTCGCTAATCAAGGGGGAAATAACTTCCATTGAACCTGAATTTGGGGTACATGGTCGAGCCTCATTGATGATACGAGGCTACGACAAATCTCATCGTCTGCATCGAGGAAGGAAAACACGTACATTTCTAAACGTGATACAAAATAATCAGACTGACATGGAGTTTTTATTAACTAGGGCTCAACGGATTGGCTTTGAAGTGTATGACACGCTAGGCACTCTTCACTTTGTTAAATGTGGAAAATCTAGAGGCAATGGACCAGATTTAGAATGGGGAGCAAATTTACGTAGTTTTCAGCCTCGTTGGGTGGGTCCACATCAAACTGACAAATTTGTAGTGAATGGTTGGGATGATGAAAAAAAGCAAGTAATTACTGCCAAAGAAACACCAAATAGTTCTCTAAATCAAGGTGGAGCTACTAAAACTGGTGGAGCAGCTGCTAAAAGTGCCTTCCAAAAATCTGCCAGTTCAGTCGTTGTTAGCCATCCAGTTTCAACACCTGATGCAGCTAAGGCGATGGCTAAAGCATTGCGTGACAATGTCGGTACAGAATATTTCCAAGCGGAAGGACTCGCTTTTGGTGAGCCAACTCTCCAAGCAGGCTATAAAGTTAAGGTTGAGAGAGTCGGTACACGATTTAGTGGCAACTATTATGTTACAGCCGCCAGCCATATTTATCGTGATGGGCTGTATGAAACTGTTTTTACTGTAAGCGGTCGTCACCCCAACACGATAAGTCATTTATTAGAAAGCGGTACGGCTGATTCACAAGGCTTTGTACGAGGTGTAGTCATTGGTTTAGTAACAAATAATGTAGATAAAAAACATTTAGGACGGGTGAAAGTCAAATATCCATGGATGGGAAAAGACCCCAACGGAGCTGAAATCGAAAGCCATTGGGCTCGCATGGCTCCGCCGTCGGCGGGACAAGATAACAAAGGCTTTTATTATTTGCCCGAAATTAATGACGAAGTACTACTTGCTTTTGAACATGGTGATATGAATCGCCCTTATATCATCGGCACATTATGGAGCAATCCTGATAAACCTCCCAAGCCAAATAATGAGGTTGTCAAAAGTGGTAAAGTGAATGAACGAATCATCCAATCGCGTACAGGGCATGTTTTTATTTTTGATGATACGGCTGGCGATGAGAAAATCATCATTCGAGATAAGACTAAAAAACAGGAAGTCATAATTCTGGCAAAGGATAATTCCATGACTATCAATGTGGGACAAAATTATGAACTGAATACTGGTGGTAAAATGACCATCAATAGTAAAATGGATTCTACTATTGATAGCAAAGCAAAAGTTATTGTCAAAAGCCAGGCGACTACAAACATCGAAAGTCAAGCACCAATGACGATTAAAAGTAATGCTACCATGAAAATACAAAGCATTGCTCCAATGAACATTGAATGTTCAGCCCCAATACAAATAAAGGCTTCCATGATTTCAGTGAAAGCAGATGGCATGTTAAACCTTGAGGGAGCAGTTGTCAATTTAAAAGGGAGTGGTATCGTTAATATTCAAGGTGGATTGGTTAAGATTAACTAGGAAAACAAAGTTATATTTCTCCATAATTGATAAAATAGTTGCCAAAGTAGATTAAGTTGTAGTATAATTATTTTGATTTACGGCATGTTTATGTAGGTGCGGTTTCTATATCGCATAACCAACGGAAGAGAATATGAATCTAACATTATCTATAAAAAATTTATATGTCAGTATTGAAGAAAAACCAATTCTCAAAGGAATTAACTTAGCAGTCAAACGGGGTGAAATTCATGCCATCATGGGACCAAATGGTTCAGGCAAAAGCACCCTAGCATATACGTTAGCAGGTCATCCAAAATACGAAGTTAAATCAGGTGACATCCTCATGGGAAAGGAAAATCTCATGGATATGTCTCCCGATGAGCGAGCCCGTGCGGGGTTGTTCATAGCCTTTCAATACCCCACTGCTATACCTGGTGTCAGCATGGCAAACTTCCTACGAACAGCCGTCAATGCTGTGCATGGTGATAAAGGAACAGTTGACAAGAGTGGCAGAAAAGGAATATCCATCGCCAAATTCCGTAAGATGATGATGGATAATATGAAACTGCTCAAGATAGACAACTCGTTTGCCAGCCGCTATCTCAACGACGGTTTTTCAGGTGGTGAGAAAAAGCGAGCTGAAATTTTACAGATGGCTATGCTCAATCCCAAATTTGCCATTATGGATGAGACCGATTCGGGACTTGATATTGATGCCCTACGGGTTGTTTCCGAAGGAGTAAATATTCTGCATGAAAAAAATAGCATGGGTATCATTTTAATTACGCATTATAATCGTATCCTCAATTATATCAAACCTGATGTGGTTCATGTTTTTGTCGATGGGCAAATCGTCAAATCAGGTGGTCAAGAATTAGCTGAGCAACTTGAAGATGAAGGATATGACCAGATAATTCGGATATATAAGGAAAACTAGACCATGAGCAAAAAATTTGATGTTGATATTGAAGATTATAAGTATGGATTTAGTGACACTGAAAAGCCGATATTTAAGACTCGCAAGGGACTCGATGAGAAGATTGTCCGCCAAATTTCTGAAATGAAGGGCGAGCCTGCTTGGATGTTGGACATGCGTTTGCGGGCATATCAACATTTTGTATATCGTCCTATGCCAACTTGGGGCAGTGATAAGATACATGATATTGACTTTGATAATATTTATTATTATCTCAAACCTGCCGAAAAAACTGCCCGTTCATGGGATGATGTCCCTGAAGATATTAAAAATACCTTTGACCGTTTAGGCATCCCAGAAGCGGAACAGAAATTCTTGGCAGGAGTAGGTGGACAATATGACTGTCTGGCTCATGATTCTAGGGTTTACACAACACATGGGATAATTCCCATAAGTGAAATAGAATCGGGTGATACTGTTTTTGCTTTTGATGAGATTCAAAATCGATTAATGCTTGCTAGAGTTAAAGGAAAAGCATACAAAGGAGATCAAGAGGTCTTTGCAGTGAATGTTAGCACATTTACTATTGAAGTAACTAATAATCATCCTTTTTTGACTCTTTCATACCACCGTAAACCAGGTAATAAACGAGGAAGATATCGTCGTGAATGGAAATATTTATGTGATCTAAAACCAGGTGATTTGGTTGCTGTTGCAAAAAAATTACCTGATGCTGGACAATCTCATGCAATGACTATCCCTAAAATAAAAACAGAAGTTATTGGCCGTAATCAAACTGGTGGTGAATATATTATTGATATTTCAAATCGTTATAACAAAGTCACACTTCCTAAAACAAGTTCTGTTGACCTAATGTGGTGGTTAGGTTTTTATATAGGTGATGGGTTCATTGATTGTAGTAATAAATCCGATAAGGCAAGAATTGATTTAGCAATACCTGCTACTGACAAATATGAACGTTTAGAAATGAACCAAGTCACTCAGAAATTGTTTGATATATCGACTAGAGATAATGGAAAATACCGAATTAGAGTTAATTCAACAATCATTGCTCGTTATCTGGAAGTAAATGGCTTTTCAGGAAATGCTCATATCAAACGTATACCTGATTGGGTTTATACTTTACCAGAGAATGAAAGATTAGCCTTTCTTGGTGGGTATATTGATGCAGATGGATGTGTGCGTGACAATGCTTCCAACCATGATATATTCCTAAGCAGTGCTAATCCCAGCATGTTAGAAGATGCTAAAGCCATAGCTTCTTTGTGTGGTATCAAAACATCGAACGTTATCAGAGTCGAATCAAAACATCCGTTTGATAAAGAGCGTACTATGATTGGCTATCGCTTGCAGTTTAGTGGTAATTTTGACAAACTTGGTTGTCGTTCTCCCAAACGCACTGAACGAATGAACAAGCGAAAATATTATCACGATTATTCTAGTGCAAAAGGTACTTGTTTTCGCAGGCATACAAATGAATTTATTGGCTTTGCTAAAATAGAAAGCATTGTTTCTAAGGGAGTCAAACCAACGTATGATATTGAGGTGGACGGACCACACAATTTTGTTGCTGAAGGATTAATTGTCCATAATTCCGAAGTTATATACCACAATATAAAAAAAGACTTAGAAAAGAAAGGAGTGATATTTCTAGGAACGGATGATGCACTACAAAAACATCCCGAATATTTTAAGGAATATTTTGGCACAATTATTCCCCCTGAAGATAATAAATTTGCCGCATTGAATACGGCGGTATGGTCGGGTGGGTCGTTTATTTATGTCCCCCCAAACGTACATATTGATTTACCTTTGCAGGCATATTTCCGTATCAATGCCAAGAACATGGGACAGTTTGAACGGACATTGATTATTGTGGATGAGGGAGCTTATGTGCATTACACGGAAGGCTGTTTCTTAGCAGGGGCTAGTATTCGCACTCGAGAAGGTGATAAACCAATTGAGGAAATTAAAGTTGATGATGAAGTTTTTACTCATAAAGGTCGCTATCGCAAAGTGTATAACATCATGCAACGCCCATACTCAAAAATGATTTATCATATTCGTTATTTTGGTGATACCAGCCATACATTGCATGTGACTGAAGAACATCCTCTTTTAGTTGTACGGCGTGAGAAAAAAAGGTATCGGAACAAAAAATTTAGCCCAGAATGGTTGCGAGCCGATGAAGTTAAACCAGATGATTATTTAGCTATCCCTGTGCCACATGTTGAGTTTGCTTCTGTCAAGGACTTGAAAGAATTAGTACGTTGCATGTGGTGCGGCAATGGTGGTTATGATGAAAAAAATAACAAATTCCGATTTAACACCATTTCCAGGAAATTAGCCTATACGTTTAGAGATACCTTATTACAAATTGGCATAGTGGCTTCAATCAATTATCATAAGAGAACCAAGCCTCGTAAACCAGTGTATACTGTTGTTATCTCTACTCGCTGGAATTCTATCTTTGGTGAAATAGTTGGACAACCTGCCCCAAGTGGTTATGCAAAGGGTTCGCCTTTTGCTATTGATAAAAAATACATGTATGTTCCTATTCGCTCCATTGAAACCGAGCAGATGAATACAACCGTTTATAATTTTTCTGTCGAGGAAGATGAATCATACGTCGGTGAAGGTGTCGTTTCTCACAACTGCACTGCCCCCGTATATACCACAGACAGCCTCCACTCCGCCGTAGTTGAAATTATCATCAAACGAGGAGCTAGGTGTCGTTATAGCACCGTTCAAAATTGGTCGAATGACGTGTATAATTTGGTTACGAAACGAGCTTATGCTTATCGTGATGCGGTCATGGAATGGGTGGATTGTAACATCGGTTGTTTAGAGGAAGGCTCAACTATCACCACAACAACAGATGTCAAACCAATTGAAGATATTAAAGTAGGTGAACATGTCCTTTCTTACGATGAAACAACAGGTAAGTTATGTTTTCGTTTGGTGTTAGCGAAGCGGTTTTCAGGTTATCAACCTGTCCGTGAGGTGTCACATGGAGAACGCCGTTTGCGTGTAACGGATAACCATCCATTTTATTCATATCACTATGACTCAGAAAAACCTAAAAAATTAGAACGTTACCAATTGGACTATGTGCGAGCAGATAAACTAACAGAGGCAATCATCCCTTGTACTTCGATTGATTATGGATTGCCTTATCAATTAGAAACACCATCAATGGAAACTACATTTACATCTGATAATCAGTACAGTGATTCATTTGAAGCGACACGGGTTCGTGAGAGACGAGTTGCTGTTATTGAACAAACAACAAGTGAAATGATGTGGTTGTTTGGCTTGTACTTAGGTGATGGAAATATCTATCGTAAAATGGGGAAAAATGGCAATACACGTTATGCCACAGTTGGTTTTTCAGTTCCTCTTGAAAATCGTACCAGACAAAAATTGATGGAAAATATGGACAGATTTATTGATGCCAAACCTACTGAACGTATGGATGGTATTGATGTAGGATGGAGTTCTGTTGAATTAGCAGATATTTTTGAGAAAAATGGCTTATTAGGAAATGCTCATACTAAACGAATACCTGAATGGGTCTACTCTACCCCTGAATTACATCGTTTAAGTTTGTTAGCAGGTTACATTGATGCCGATGGTTGTGCGATTACTTCAAAACGCCGATTTTTAATTAAATCTGTCAATAAATCACTTTTGCAAGATGCGGCTCGTTTAGCTACTACATTGGGGATAACCTCACGCCTTTATACTGAATTTGAAGGGGAACGTGATGTTATAATTATGGGATATAATTGTACAGCACGAAGTTCATATCAAATGGAAATTCCTCTTGATAAACGAATTTTTCCTTATTTGTCTCATGAATTGAGAATGAAAGCCGAATCAATACCTTCTGCAAAATCAATTTATAATCGGACAGTTGGTCGTTCCAATATTAAACTGCCTGACACAGTTAAAATTGTGAATGTATCGGTTGGCGAACCTACCACAAAAAAAGTTCCCACTTGGGACATTGAAGTGGCAGGCACTGGTAATTTTATTTCACAAGGCTTTATTGTGCATAATAGCAAACTAACAATGAAGTACCCCGCCGTTTGGCTCATGGAACCAGGGGCACGCGGCGAAGTGTTATCCATCGCATTCGCAGGCGAAGGTCAATATCAAGATGCAGGAGCAAAAATGGTGCATGCTGCTCCACATACTAGCTCAGTCATTACTAGCAAATCTATCAGCAGAAGTGGCGGTCGTAGTTCCTATCGTGGTTTAATCAAAGTGGCAAAGGGAGCCACAGGTTCCAAATCAAATGTGGTTTGCGATGCCCTGATTTTAGATGATAAATCAGCTTCGGATACATATCCTTACATCGAAGTTGAAGAGGATAAAGTCAGTATTGGGCATGAGGCAAGCGTGACTAAAGTTTCTGAAGAACAACTCTTTTATTTGATGAGTCGCGGCCTAGATGAAGAGCAAGCATCCTCTATGATTGTCAGTGGTTTTATTGAGCCGATTGTCAAGGAGTTGCCGATGGAATATGCCCTTGAGATGAACCGTCTGATTGAGTTGGAAATGGAAGGTTCTGTTGGTTAAAATACTTAGAAGTTAAGAAAAAGATTTTGGATATCGTTTCAATGTATTAAATGGGTTTTCAATGGGATGTAATCTTGCCATCATTTCTTGGGCTGAAATTCGCCGTTTGATATGTTGCCGTTTGGCAATCATGCCTCTCAAATTAAGTATCCCGTGCATGCGTCCTTGTATTGAGGCAAGCCCATGCTTCATGGGAAGCCGATAGCCGATTGACATAATTTCGTACATCAGTACATAAGGCAACCATTTCAATCCAGCAGAAAAGGGATAATTTTTTGCTAGTAACCATATCTTGTTACGACCTAGCAACCGATTTTTAAAGGCTGACCCTTCTTTGCTTGTTCCCGAATGAAGATGATAAACAATTGCTTGAGGTATATAAACTGCCTGCCAATCAGCCCATTGTCCACGCCATGCCAAATCTACATCTTCAAGGTAGGCAAAAAAATCTTCATCAAAAAGCCCAATGTCATCAAACATAGCTCGCCGATATAGAGCTGCTCCCGCACATGCTCCAAAAACAGGAACAGGACAAAGCAAGCGTTGTCGCTCCATTTTATTGTCATGCTGACCGCCATGCACTCCCCAAGCGATGCCTGCTTTATCAATCGCAATTCCTGCCGAGTCGATAATCTCAGGTCGACTAGCTAAGAGCATTTTTGGGGCAATTGCTCCAATTTTCGGATTGGACTCCATGACAGCTACTAATTCGGCTAACCAGTTTGACTCAAGTTTGGTATCATTATTCAAGGTAGCAATAAATTGTGTTTGCGTGCTTCGGATTGCCTGGTTATTTGCCGTAGCAAAACCGCGATTATGGTTATTTGCAATAAGATGAACATGTGGAAATGATTGCTTTAACCACAAAACAGACCCATCCGTTGAGCCATTATCTACAATCCACACCGAAAAATCATGATATGTTTGTTGGAAAATAGTTGGCAAACATTCTTTTAGATAATGCAAGCCATTCCAATTAGCAATGATGATTGCTACTGAAGGTATCATAGTGAAAAATATGAAAGATGGGAGTTGGACTCCTGATATGCTATATGCTTAAGTAATCAAGCAAAAGAATTTGTGAAAGCCCTGTGTCAGACAAGGTTTTACGGGACGATGGTTAGACAAGAAAGGTTTTCAAAAACCTTTCTTGTCTTGACTGTCAAAGCAAGCTTTGACGCTCCAGTAAGATATCTTCATGAAAATCTTGCGTTCTACTGTTGAGCCACATGATGCAGATGATGATACTTTTCGATAAACTGCTGACCATTATCTGCCACTTGACGACAAAAATTTCTGTTATTCACCAAATGGGTAAGTATAGCATTAAGCGTATCAAATTGGTACATATCAGGAATAATTTTGATGCATGCTCCTTGCGGCACTTCCGCTAAAGGTTCAATATCAGATACGATGGTACATGCATTAACGCCCATCAATCGAATAGGCGTGTACGGAGTGCCGCCAATGTGTGGATAACGCAAATGAATGCCCACATCTAAAGCGAACATCATTTCTGAAAATGCCTTCGGCGGTAGCCATCCTGTGATTATCACATGCTCGGTTAAACCAATTTCTTGAATGTATCCCGCTAAATCATATTCAGGTATGGCAAAACCACCCAAAATAAATTTCGATTGTGGGTATATTTTTACCACATTGGCAAAAGCATTGAGACAATCTTCAAGATGTTTATTTGGCACAAAAATTCCAAATGCTCCTACCACAAAATAATTTTCCAAACCAAGCTCGGCTCGTTTTTCTTTTCGTTTCTCATGCAAATCAAATTCAGTCGTAGCTGGAGGGATAAAAAATGGATAAAAGATGCGTTTCACTTTTGCATTTGGACATCGCATTAGAACTTGCAAACGAGCATAATTATTATGTAGCACTACCCCCAAACTACTATTCACCATTCTTTCAAATAGTGGATATTTAAGGATAATATAGTCACCATCACCAGCCTCAATTTGTTTAGCAACTCGCAAGTCATTAATATTGTAGGCATATTTCATTTCATCCAGATAACTTTGTTCATTTCCTCTGTAGAGTGTGGTGGTCATCACAGCACGGTGTAATGTTGTATCATTTAGAACAAGTACCCCTGGATAACGGTGGATAAAATCAAACATAAATCCATGATAATCTCCATGGTCACCTACCCAATATAAGCAAATGTCATACAAATCTGCCCGCGATGCAAATTCATGGTAGGTGTAGATATTAAATTGTTCCAGAATAGCAGGAGTATCAGGCTGATAATCATCATTGATAAACAAATCAATAATTACTTCTGGAATATTTGCCATTGCTAAAGCCAACCCTTCAGCACAATCAGAAAGTGCAGACTGAATTGGAGAAAGCAGTGTAAAGAAGGCGATTTTCATGACATGTTCCTTTGTATTATCATTTTTTCTAATAATTCGATTTGATTCGTCATAGCATCTAAACGGGCTTGCTGGTCTGTTGAAAGTTTGGTCTGATTTTGACGCAAAGCAAGCACTTCTAATGATAACATTTGCAATACCTCAATGGTATGCTCGTTAATTTCGTTTTGCTGTTCAACAATTGGCTTAATATACCACTGCAATAAGCGGCGTGATATTTTTTGCCACATGGCAACAATTTTAGCTTTAATGCCGGGCGGCCAATGTGGCCAAGCAATATGCCAATGAGCCTTAAGATGTTTGTGTGCTAAGGTGTTCAAACGTTGCGTTATAGCTATATTCAATCCAGTTTCATCACGTTGTTGCCGTGCTTCTGTAATAATTTTTTCGATTATTTGAACCGTTTGAGCTATATTTTTGTCCAGTTGATTCATGGTTAGTTTTAGAATATAGTGGTGGAGCAACAACGCTTGCTTTGTAAGGGCGTATGGCCATACGCCCCTACTATAGGGAAGGGGTGTTCTCCATATATATTTAAGCAGAGACCAATTTCTCAAGCACATCACGTAGGATGGATTCAGCATTGCTAAAGCTAAAATCCTTTAGACGGTTCTTTTGAGTTTGAATAACATGCTGCCGTAATTCTATGTCCGTAACCAAAAGATGAGCCATTTCAGCCACAACATGATACCCCAAATCAGTAAATAAAATTCCTGCTCCGCCAAGCGTTTCAGGAATAGCCGTATTTTTGCGGGCTAAAATAGGCACCCCAAAATACATGCTCTCAATTAGAGGAATACAAAATCCTTCATGATGACTAGCCGTCACATACATATCGGCATTCTGATAATATGTAATAAGTTCACTGTCCGTTACCCGCCCTGTAAAAGTAACATCATTTTGTAAATTCAATTCAGTTACCAACTTATCTAAAGCAGCATTAAATGTTGATATGTACCTCGAACCCACAATATACAAATGTGATTGAGCATTGATAGCTCGATTGTAAACATAAAACAAACGAATTATATCGTCAAGCCCTTTGTTTGGAACTACACGCCCTACCGCCAACCATATTGTCTGTTGACTATATTGTAATTTTGTATCTAAATCGTCATTGTGCGACAGGGATTCATAATATGTGTCACTCAAAATAATCGGCAACACCCCTGTTTTACTCGACTCAAATCCAGCTTCAAGTAATGCTTGACGATTAAATTCAGAGTCTCCCCAAGCAAAATCACACTCACTCAGATGAGACAAAGCACGATATCCCAAATCACACTCAAAATAAATTTTCTCATCCCACCCTTTAAAAAAATGTGGCGGAGTAATATTGTGATAAATCAATATCCGCTTCCCTTTTGTGCGTTGAAACAAAGATATATTGGGATTGTAAACCGAATAATGAAAGATAAGCCACACATTTGGATTATTCACATAAGATAAATATTCATGGTCAGGACGTACTCGTTTCGTCATTTCAGGAGCAATGTAGCCTGAAAATATGTCGGTCTCATGTCCCCAACTCTTTAGGATTTTATCAATTTCTATGACATGATTGCTTACTGCATCGCCATACATCATACCATTAGTCATTTGGCATATATGCATTATTGACCACCTTCTTTTTCTTCCAAAAATGCCATGCGAGTTTGTAAATGGTGTAGTTGTAAATTAAGAAATTCTTGATATTCAATTATTTTGTTAATAGTTATACTTACTCGTTGATTAAAGCTAGATTGTTGGTGCATGATAGGTAATACATACCATTTCGTAGATATCCAATTCCACAAGTAACGAAACCGCACAATCATATTGCCAATGAATGGTATGTGAGAAGTAAATGATGTTTCATGCAATTGACTATATTGTAATAGTGTCATACTGTCTTGACGGAGTTCTGAAATATCGGTTACGGATGTTTTATCAGAGTCAGACATTATTAACGATATCGATTCGACGTTATCAGTCAAATCATACAGTCCTGCTTTGTCACGTCGAGTAACACGCTGTGCAACTTTTTCTAAAATGTACTGACTATCTAATGTGGCATCGTTTATTTCCAAAACAGTAACATCATTCATGGCATTAATTTCAACCGTCGCATTATGGGAATTATCATCACCTTGAACAATCGAATCAAGTTGCATATTAAATAAATCATGCAACATTGTAGTCATATTACGATTAAAATCAACTTGTCGCTCCAACATTGTGTCTATGTAAGGTTCACGCAAATGTGAAGTAAGGTTACGCCGAATCCAAGTAATAATTGAGCCAAACAAAGGTATATTTGATTTGACATGATAATTTCGTAACATGATGTCGCTTTGGGCATGCATTGTTTTCAAACGTTGAGCTAAAGGTTTTGTCGTTTGAGATGGTGAATTTGCCGATAGTGCTTGCAAATTTTTTGCTGGTTTATTTTTAATTTGCTCTTGTCGCTTGATTGATGCTCGGTCATGCAACCCCACATGAATCGCTTTAGCAAATTGGGATTCATTCGATACCACAAAAATACGTTCAGCCTCAAAACCATACTTGTCAATTAATTGTGTCTGAATACTTTTGTTATGCACCAAACACATATCGGCATACACCCCCCAAGCGGCATATATCAATTCAGTATCGTCCCGCAAATCCAAGATAACCAAAGCATGTTGCAATTGTTTCATTGCCGCATGTCCCTTTGAAAAAACATATATCTTGCCATCAGATAGTACATTTTCTGAACACGATACAAAATTTCCATTCCTTTGAAAAAAATGTGCTGTGGCAATTTTCGTAGATGTTTCTGAACCAATTAAATATACTTTCATTCAATGTTTTCCTTGTTGACGATGACGCAATACCCGTAAATAAATCCCTTCAAGGCGGTCAGTAGTATTTTCCATTGTATATCGTTGCAATACTTTTCGCCGACCATGCTTGCCCATTTGATGGGCTTGTTCAGGATTAGCAATTAAATAATTTATGCATGTTGCTAAATCATAACTATTGCCATATTCTATCAATAAGCCATCCTGCCCTTCATTGATAAGCGAGGCAACGGCTGGCACTCTTGAGCCAATGACTGCTTTTTCCATCAGCCATGCTTCCAAATAAACAATTCCAAACGCTTCTCCCTTTGAAGGTAACACCAAACAATCACATGCCTGCAATGCCGCCAATTTGTCGGTATGGGAGACCTTACCAAAAGTATGAATATCTGGCACATGGTTATATTGTGCCATAAGTTGGTTTGAATAATCGGTATCTGGTCCCACAGCTAACATAACTGCCTGCGAATGTTGTGACTTTACAGTAGAATAAGCCTCCAAAACAGTATTTAGTCCTTTATATTCTGCTTTGCGACCAAGAAAAAGAATAACAAACGCATTTTGTGGTAAATTAAATTGTTGGCGAGCTTGGAGCATCGAAACGTTCTTTGACTGTGGTTGAAAGTTGTCTAACTTCAACCCCACCCCAACCACACTAACTTGCCAGGCATTTAAACCTGACTCAAGTAGTACATCACGTTCAGCTTCCGTATCAGCGATGACATAATCTGCCGCCCTCATTGTTTTTTGTTGATAGCCGATGTTGAATGTTTCTTCTTGCGTAATATGAGCATGAGGTGTAATGACTGACGGTACATTTAGCCAACTGGCAGCCAATTGCCCATAAGTAACATGTCCATACACTAAACAATTAAGGTGTATCACATCATATTTTTTACCATGCTTCAAGATTGCATAGAACATACTTGGTGAAATGGGACCGCCACCAAAAAAAACAAATGGTTCATATCGCCATGAACGAGTTCGCCAATAATTTCGCAAGCCAAAATGTAATATTTGCCACACATAATTCCGTCGTTGCATGCTATTAAAACGATATACCTTCACCCCATTTCGTTCCTCAAAATGTGGCAACTCACTTTGCCATGTATTATAGTCGCATGAACGGCTGGTAAAAACATCTACATGATGTCCACGTTTGACCAATTCTTCAGACAGGTCGGCAATGTATTTTTCAGACCCTCCAATAGCAGGCGGATATTGATGTGTTACATGCAAAAGTTGCAGTTTGATGGTCAATGTTTAATTTCCCTTAACGCAAAACTCAATTTGCGTTTGTGTCAATTGTTAGGATTTATGTATTTACAGGGCGAAAATTTCCCGACTTTCTATATCATACCACCCAATCCAATAAACTGCTAGTATTTGATTTGATTCTGTTATTTGTGCTTGTCCGTCCACAAGAATATCTCAGATAAAGAATTAGGGCCGTTCAAAGTTATTTTTTGACGAGATACACTGGAGCATCAAAGCTTGCTTTGACATGAAAAAGCAAGCTTTTTCGCTCCATTTTAGATAATATATAGTTAAAATACTTTTTTGACAAATTGGCGTATTGTATATAAAATGTTTCCAACAAATCAAATTTGCATTTAAATCAATTTGTTGCTATCATCATAAGGAACATAAGTGTTTTGCTGTATGCTAGAAGTGGGTGACAGGAGAAAAACATGTTATCACAACGAAAAGTTATGATTACCCGTCGTAGACGACGGCGAATACAAGAATTTGAACCAAGATATTTTGCCTTTTTAGGCTGGGTAACAATGAGTTTTGTCGCCACGATTTTAGTTTTTATCATGACTGTTATCGGCTCCATAATAGGCGGGGTTTATTCAGTCTATGCTAGTTTTGCAGTTGATTTGCCTGACCCTACTGCAATTGAAACCGAGCAAATTAGTTTTGAAACAAGTAAACTGTACGACCGCTCTGGAAAAGTTGTCTTGTACGAACTGTTTGACCAACGTTTGGGAGATAGGTCTTATGTGACCCTTGACCAAGTGCCTGAATTGTGTCGGCAGTCAGTATTGGTATTGGAAGATAAAAACTTTTACACCAACCCTGGCTTTGATATTGAAGGTTTAGGACGTGCCTTTTATTTCAATTTACAAGGGAAAGATATTCAGGGGGGAAGTTCCATCACCCAACAGTTAATTAAAAATATCATCATTGAAAAAGAAGAACGAACAAAAAAGTTATACAGCCGTAAAATTAAAGAGGTGATTTTAGCCATAGAAATCACGCGGCTGTATCAGAAAAACCAAATTTTGGAGTGGTACTTTAACACCAATCACTACGGCAGTTTAGCTTATGGAATTGAAGCCGCCGCACAAGTTTATTTTCAAAAAACGGTCAGCGAATTAACTCTCCCTGAATGTACTATGCTGACACCAATCCCACAATATCCTGCTTTAAACCCAGTGAATAATTGGGAACAGGCAAAAAAACGGCAAGGGATTGCCCTAATGCGACTAGTCGAAGAAGAAGTGATAACTTTAGATGAAGCAAGAGAAGCTTTTGCATTTGAACTAGAAATCAAGCCCGTTCAGGAACGATTTGATATTGTCGTTCCTCATTTTGCTATCCATGCCCGCGATGAGGTGCTGAATTTGATGCGAGAACTGTATGGCTTTAGCGAAGGGTCACGATTACTTTATCGAGGCGGCTTGAAAATTTATACCACCGTTGACCTAGAATTGCAGAATGCTGCCCGTGAAATTGCCCGCAACCAAATCACGCAATTGCAAGAAAATGAACATAACGCTAGTAATGCATGTGTAGTTTCTATCCGTCCTAAAACTGGAGAAATTTTAGCACTTGTGGGAAGTATTGACTATTGGGATGAAGAAAACGATGGTAATGTCAATGTGTGTACAGTCGACCCCGGACGCCAACCTGGCTCATCATTCAAACCATTTAATTACATGACTGCGATTGAACGTGGTTTTGTCACTCCTGCAACTATGATTATGGATGTGCGGCAATCTTTCCCCGATGACCCTAATCCGCCCTACGTTCCAGAAAATTATGACCGTAAGTATCATGGAGCCGTTCGAATGCGAAATGCTCTAGCTAGAAGTTATAACATCCCTGCGGTATGGGTCATGCAAAAATCGGGCGTAAAAAATGTCATTGATACCGCTCATCGCATGGGGATAACTACTTTGGATGAAGATTATTATGGTCTAGCTCTAACATTGGGTGGTGGTGAAGTTAAGCCTATTGACATGGCTTATGCATTTTCTGTTTTTGCCCAGATTAATTCCAGCGGAGAATGTTCAACCCGGTAAACGCAAACTGAACCCCGTTTCTATTTTGCTTGTTGAGGACAGCGAAGGAAAAACATTGTACGAATATAGCCAACCAAGCACAGAACAAATTATTGACCCAGCTTTAGCTTATCTCATGACATCCATTCTATCAGATGATGAGGCTCGGGCACCCGCCTTTGGAGCATGGAGCGATTTGACTCTCTCAGACCGTCCTGTAGGAGCAAAAACTGGAACTACTAACAACTTCCGTGACAATTGGACAATTGGTTACACGCCACAATTGGCGACAGGTGTTTGGGTTGGTAATAATGATAATACTCCAATGGAAGATGTTACTGGTTTATCAGGGGCGGCTCCGATTTGGAATAAGGTCATGCAATTTTATCACAAAGATTTACCTGTTAAGTCATGGGGGGAACGTCCAGCTGGCATTGTTGACGAGGTGGTTGATTCTGTCTCGGGCATGCTACCAGGCAAATATACTCAAAGCACAGTTAAGGAATTATTCCTAGAACCTTTTGTCCCGACTCAAAAGGATAATGTACACCAAGTTTTTCCCATCAATAAAACGAATAATAAATTAGCCGTAGCAGGGTGTACCCCACCCGAATATATTGAATATCGAGTCTATCAGATTTTCCCACCAGTGGCAAACGATTGGGTTAAGAATCGTATTTCGCAACCACCGCATGAATACGATTACAATTGTGCGGGTGGAGTCGCAACAGGTACTGTATCAATTATTCATCCTCGTTCATTTCAATACGTACGCGGTAGTGTTGTTATTTCTGGCAGTGTAAATATTGATAATTTTCAAGCATACCGCCTTACTTATGGAAAAGGATTGAACCCCACAGGCTGGACACAAATTGGCACAGACTTCATGTCTCCCGTTCAAAATAGTGCCCTAGGCACATGGCAAACTTATGGGTTAGCCGAAGGATTGTATACTCTCCAACTTACCGCAGTTAGGAATGATAATACAATTGGCTCATTCACTACCCAAGTCACCATAGATAACACATCTCCTTCTGCCGAGGTTATCAACCCTCGTGATGGGCAGGTTTATGTTTCTGATGATGATGAGTATGTTAATTTACAGGTGGATGCGGCAGATAATTTTGCTATGAGAAGAGTAGTTTACATTGTGAACAATACATACATTGGGCAAACGACTGTAGCACCTTTCACTTATCGTTGGACGGTGCCGACATTGCCTAAGCCGCTTGACAAAAGTAGCAATTATACTAAAACGTATACCATCTATGTTACAGCTTCTGACCAAGCAGGAAACGGGGTTAAATCTAAAAAGGTTGAGATTAAGGTTATTCCTGACTTAGAAGAGGATTAAATTGCAGAGCATGCAATTGAAACCACATATTGTGAAATTTGAGGTAACAAGGGAATGAGTGAATAGTTACTGTACTCCCTGATTAAAATTTATCATGGCATTTATTTCAGATAGTGACGAAAAAATCCAAGCTCAGATTGAGGACTTACGTGGTGTATTACTCAAGCCCGATGCTCTCATAGAAAAAATAACACCAATTATCAACGAAATATTGGCAAATGATGTCGACGAGATTCGTCAAATGTTGCTTGAGCCCGACACCATGGTTGATAAAATTACGCCTGTGATTAGTCAGGTGTTAGCGGCTGAAATTGCAAATTCAAGAGACAAAATCGCTGTTGCTATTGCTCCTATTTTAGGGGAAGCATTACGGCGGCAAATATATCAAGCTCGTGAAGATATTATTGATGCCTTGTATCCTGTCATCGGACAAATGGTCAATAAAGCTGTCACAGAAGCAATCCACGATTTTGCTCGTGATGTGGATAATCGGATACGCAAATCAACAAATTTAGATAAGATTGTGCAGCATGTACAGGCTCATGTTCAAGGAGTATCTTATGATGAATATCAATTGCGTGAATCATTGCCCTTTATCATTGAAGAGGTGTTTCTTATTCATCGTGTTTCAGGGTTGCTGATTCATTATGTTTCAAAAGAAGACGATGCTATATCCGACCGTGATATTGTTAGTGGCATGCTGACCGCGGTTCGAGATTTTGCTCGTGATACATTTCAAAAAGGAGGAGAGCTAGGATCTCTTGGATATGAGGAAAAGGAAATTTTACTTGAAGCAGGAGGAAAAGCATATTTAGCAGTTGTGGTCAGTGGTGTAGAACCAACTAACTTTCGAGAAAATATGCGTCAGTTGTTGGTGAAACTTCATGAAGAACATTATGATAACTTGGTCAATTTTGATGGTAGTGATGAACACTTAATCCAAACGGCTGACTACGCCTTAAACCAATTTATCGAGCGGGATAATGATGAAAAAGACAAGCCACTATCATCATTTCAAAAATTCCTATTAGGTTTCCCTATCGTTTTGATTATGCTCCTTACTATTTCGATGTGTTGTGGATGGATTTGGCATGTGGAAAGTTCATTAATAGCTTTAGCCGTTCCTTCACCAACTCCAACGGCTACATTCACCCCAACCGGCTACATTCACCCCAACTCCAACTTCAACACCAACGCCAACTTCAACACCAACGCCGATTCCAACTTCAACTTTGACACCGACATTCACCCCAACGCCTTCCACCTGCTGTGTTTGGGATGATGAACGGTTCATCTTTTATCAGAAATGCACCTTCTCATGAAGCCAGGCGTGCAGGTACTGTGGCATCACTCGGTACATTAGTTGAGATTTTAGCTATGCATGGTGATTGGTATAAAATACAAAGAACCGCTGGTAGTGAAACTGAAATTATCGAAATTACAGGTTGGGTACTCAAACGCTGGGTAACACCAATTCAGCCTATCCCTGACCGTTTAATTACTCCTACGGTGACACCATGAAAATTCCACAAACATTTTACACTGCTTTAGCCAGCTTAAACATAACTTATGCTGTCGTTGATGAGAACGAAACTATCATCGAACATGATAATCAGTTTTCTTTTTGGGTTTCGAACCATTCTAGTAGTGTTATTGGTCATAACTTATTTGATATATTACCTGAACTCATTGGGCAAGAAAGCTTACTTGCAAAAGTGAAGCAAGGCAAAAAAGATTTTATTCGTTTGGAAAACATTAATCGTGTCAATACTCATGGGAATATTCGCTATCTCCGATTGACCATTATACCAACCGAAATTGGGACTCGCAAATATTTAACTGTCTTTGTTAGTGACATGAGCGGCTTGGCTGAACATCTACAAAAACTCACGCAAAATCGAAATGAACTTGACATGGCAAAACATCATCTGGCACGAGAGAAAAAGCATCTTGAAATTGCTAACAATGAATTACAAAGGCTAAATAATCGTTTCCAAGCAGAATTGATTACGGCTCGGAAAATCCAGCAAAATTTTCTTCCACCTCCATATCCTAACTGGTCAGGATTGGATGTTGTGTGTTATAACAAATCTGCTAATCAAGTTGGTGGTGATTTTTATACCTATCATGCTTTTCCAAAAACAGATGAAATGCTAAGGCAATTTGCGATGATAATTGGAGATGTATCGGGTAAGGGCATGTCAGCGGCATTATTAATGTCTGCCAGTATAGCGTCCCTGCAATCGGCTATGTCTCATGAAACTGACATATACCGTATATTATATCTTTTCAACCATTATATTACTGGAATTGACAAAAGAATGGCAGTATCATGAAATACAAACGGAATTATCGGTAGGGGATATAGTGATTTTGAGTAGTGATGGGGTAGTCGAGGCTAAAAATACCTCTGAGGAAATTTTTGGATTTGAACGTTTTGAAAATACAATCGCAAACTTTCCTCAAACTACTTCAGAGTCATTTCTACAGTATCTAAAAAATGAAGTTGATACTTTTGTAGGAGATGCCGAAATTCATGATGATATAACAATTATGATTTTACAAATTTCACCTTGCACATTCAAGGATGTATAACCTTGAAGACGATTAGATGGGTGATAAATAACTTAAGAACCTATTTGCTTTATAGATTCGATTTTGTTAAACTGCTAGAACAGATTATTAATTTTGATGGAGGATTACATGGGAATTTTTTTTCTTGATGAATCAGACTTGCCCTCAGGTGCAAGCAAAAGTGATGCTATAAAAGTCGTCCATGCATTACAGGGACTAGGTTGGGAAGTACAATATGGTGATGGTAGTCCACGCTGGAAAGAAGGCGTAGACCCAAGTGAACATGGCGAGTTTGAAAGTGAACTTGCTGGATGTATAAGTAATATATGATAATATATTCATACATGTTAAATTTCAAAATTATGTCCAACCATTGGCACTTTTTCCGTTTTTGTATATAATTACAAAATATATTTAGAAGTGCGAGGCTGAAACCACCGCACTAGAAGAACATCGTCGTTATCTAAACAATGCTGTTCTTTTGGCATGATGGCTTCAGCCTTATTATTTTGTGTTAACTATCAACTCTCTTATAGAATGGCAAAGTCATGCTTTGTCTTATCAAAAGGAATGTATAATGACTTGGCAAGATTATGGTGAAGTTAAGGGCGATAAAAATCACACTGTTGTCGGAAACTTAAAAATTTTACAAAACTTATGGTCTCCTCAGCTAGAAAATAAACGAGATATATTGGTACTTCTTCCTCCATCATACAATGAGAATGATAAGCGGTACCCTGTGCTTTACATGCATGACGGACAAAATCTTTTTGACCAATATACCAGTTATGTTGGTGAGTGGTATGTGGATGAAAGCGTACTAGAATTGAGCAAGGATGGTGTTGAAGCTATTGTTGTTGGTATTCCCAACATCGGCATTAAACGCCTTGATGAATACAGCCCGTTTATTCATGAAGATTATGGTGGCGGTCAGGGAGATGATTATTTAACCTTTATCGTAGAGACCATCAAGCCATGCATTGACAATGATTTTCGTACCATGTCCGACAAAAAATATACTGGCATTATGGGCTCATCTATGGGCGGGTTGATTAGTTTGTACGCTTTTTTCCGTTATCCAAAAGTGTTTGGTTTTACTGGAGTGATGAGTCCATCTCTTTGGTTTGCAAATCAAGCCATTATATCGTATATTCAAAATGTCTCTTACGCATCAGGTAAAATTTATCTGGATTGCGGTACACAAGAATATCGTAACTGGGGTAGTTTTATTAAAAATGTCCGTTCTGAAAACTATGTCAATAAATTAGAAGAAACATGTGGCATCTTACGTGAAAAAGGTTATGCAGATGGTAAAACATTGCTTTTCATCGTAGATGAAGGTGCGGGACATAGTGAATCAGCCTGGGCGAGTCGTTTTCCTGATGCCTTGCGTTTTTTCTTGAATGGACATAGAGTTTAGTGGTTTAGGAGTTAGGATCGAGAATTAATACCTAGGCAGGGTTTATAATTAAAAATTAATCCCTACGCTAATATGCCAATTTGCTATTTCTTCTTATGTTAGCTATAATAACTGTAGTCATTTTAGCATGGATTAAGGAGGTTTTATGACTGTTCCAATGACACAACCGAGCGTTGCCGTTCCGTTTGCAGAGCCTGTTGTTCCTACTAAAACTTATGGCGTACCTACCTTTTACTACAATAAAAGGACTTGCTACAATAACAAAATCTATAACGGACAAATTCGTGGGACTGATTTACCTTACAAGGATGGTGTACCTTTGGAATCTGATTGGCACTTGCATGCAATGATGTTACTTATTCGTATCCTAGCTTATTGCTGGCGACACCGCACCAATTTTTATGTCGGCGGCAATATGTTTGTTTATTTTGACCCATATCAACAAAAAAGACGTAACTTCCGAGGACCCGATTTTTTTGTGGTCAAAGGAGTGAAAAACCAACGTGCTCGTAATTCGTGGGTAGTTTGGGAAGAAGACATGCTAACCCCAGATGTGGTCATTGAATTGGCTTCACCGAGTACGGCCACATTTGATGTGACAGGCAAAAAAGACATTTATGAACAAATCCTACAAACCTCCAATTACTTCACCTACAATCCAAAGACAGGTGAGTTGAAGGGCTGGGAGTTGATAAATGTAATCTATGTGGCGTTAGTTCCCAATGCACAAGGCTGGTTATGGAGTGATGAATTGGGTTTGTGGATAGGAGTGGTAGATATGCTACCGACAAGAGAAGAGGCTGAGACTCAACGGGCTGAACAGGAACGCATGCGGTATTGCGTTTCTTTGATGTAAATGGAAACATGCTACCGACAAGAGAAGAGGCTGAGACTCAACGGGCTGAACAGGAACGCATGCGTGCAGATAAAGAACGCATGCGGGCTGAACAGGAACGCATGCGGGCTGAACAAGAACGCATGCGGGCTGAACAGGCTACTGAAAAAACCCTTCAAGAAACTGCACACCGCATGTTGAAATCACCGGGCTTTCACCCGATGAAATTGCTAAACTATAACACGACATGTTATGGTATCAAATTTAAGCCATGATTTGCTTGGGTTAGTGAGTTTGGAGTGTGCAATCTTTTGCACTCCTATATTCTAAATTATAAAGAGGTAAAAACAATGACATTAAAAGTAGGTTTATTAGTTGGCATGGAGTGGTCGTTTCCGCCCGCCTTCATCAATGAAGTAAACAATCGCGATGAAGGCGTGATAGCTGAATATGTGAAGTTGGGTGGTACATCGATGGAAGAAGTCCCCCCATATCGTGTCATTATTGACCGTATTTCACATGAAGTACCTTATTATCGTTCATATTTAAAATTTGCTGTCGTTCAAGGGGTGCAAGTTATTAACAATCCCTTTATGTGGACAGCAGATGACAAATTTTTCGAGTCGGCACTAGCTACCAAGTTAGGTGTTGCTCATCCGAAAACACTTGTTCTGCCTAATAAAGAGTATATTCCTGATATCAACCTTGACAAAAGTTTGAGAAATCTTATATATCCACTTGATTGGCAACATGTGATAAGTTATGTTGGTATGCCATGCGTGTTGAAGGATGCCCATGGCGGCGGTTGGCGTGATGTTCATGTTTGCCATAGCATGGATGAGGTCATCCATCATTATAATAATTCAGGTCTGAAAACCATGATTTTGCAAGAGTTCATCGAATGGGATCATTATGTGCGATGCATTTGCTTGGGACAAGAAGAAGTTTTGCCCATCAAATATGACCCCCATGAACGAAAATATCATGTTGACCACGAACACATGAGTCATGAATTAGGGCGACGTGTAGTTGATGATTCATTAAAATTAGTCAGAGCGTTGGGCTATGATATGAATAGCGTTGAGTGGGCTGTTCGTGATGGTATTCCTTATGCACTTGACTTTATGAACCCTGCTCCTGATTTTGACATTAACTCACTCGGCGAATTTTATTATAATTGGTCATTAAAGCATATGGCTGACTTGGTTATTCGCTTGGCAAAGAATCCACGTCCACAACGAAAATTGTTGAATTGGTCTACATTCTTTACATCAACGCAACAAAATTAGCATGTTGATGACATTACGCATTTATATATTTTAGCACCTATACAACGATGGGGTAGGCATGACCGTTTTCTACCCCATTCCGTTTTTATCACGCATGACATTCGGTAGCACGGTCGCTTCAACGCAACTATAAATTGCGGCTACGGGACTGTCTAGAACAGGCAAAATGTTTGTTCTACATGTTAGGAAAATTAATAATAAGATTTATCAGGAGACACCGCCATGATTCCAGATTATATAAAAATGTATCATGATTTACTCACCGATGATGTTGCCATTAATTCTCAAATTCGGTTAGATGAGCAACAACATAGACGGGGACTTTTTTTTGGTGATAGGGCTCTTTGTACTGTTTTACGTCCCCGATTTTTAACCACATCTCAATACGAGTTCATTCAATACAGCACTCGCATGCTTCTCAAAGCATTTCACAAAATCCATCATGTGGCAATGCAAAATGCGGAATTTCGTAAACAGTTTAAATTGCTAGATTGGGAAGAACGGTTAATGCACTATCATCCTGGTTATACCCCACCTGCTCCCATCTCACGGCTGGATACATTCTATATCCCTGAACGAAATTCGATGAAGATTACAGAATATAACGCCGAGACACCAGCCGCTCCTGCTTATAACGACGTTATTAGTGATGTGTTCTTTTCAATGCCTATTATGCGTAGGTTCATGCGGTATTACAATGTCTATGCTTTACCTGCAAGGCATGGTGTCTTGCAAGTACTGCTTGATTGTTATCAAGAATGGGATGGTGGAAACTTTCGTAAGCCGCGAATCGCTATCTTAGATTGGGAGAACGTTCCAACTTACAGCGAGTTTGTTCTCTTTGAACGTTATTTCCATGAGCAGGGTTTAGAATGTGTCATCGCTGACCCGAACAAAGTGGATTATCATCGTGGGAAACTGTACTACGGTAAATTTAAGATTGACCTCATTTTCAAGCGTGTTCTCATTTCGGAGTTAATAGAACGGCAAGGTTGGCAAAGTCCTGTAGTACAAGCAGTATTGGATAATGCCGTGTGCATGGTCAATCATTTTGTTTGTAAACTCATGTACAAAAAATGTAGTCTTGCTGTCTTAAGTGATGAACGAAACGCCTATTTGTTTAATCATTATGAACATCAAGTTATTGATGCTCATGTTCCATGGACACGAACCGTTGAGGAACGCAAAACTACCTATCATAATTTACCTGTTGACCTTATCCCATTCATCGCCGCAAATCGTGATAAATTGGTACTCAAACCGAATGATGATTATGGAGGACGAGGTATTGTACTCGGTTGGACAGTTGACATCACTGAATGGGAAAGATCTATTCGACATGCATTAGTTAATCCTTATATCGTTCAAGAACGAATACCAATTCCACAAGAACCTTATCCAAGCCTCATTGATGGCAAATTAGAAATTTTTGACCGTTGGGTAGATACGAACCCATTTATTTTTTATGGTGATACGGTTTATGGTTGTCTAACCAGATTAGCAACCACAGAACTATTGAATGTAACAGCTGGTGGTGGCTCAACCGCCTCCACATTTTTGGTTGAAAGACGATAAATCATCCTACTCCCCTCTCTTTCAAGGGGAAGGGTCGGGGGTGGGGTATTACAGGAGTATTAATAACTATGCGAAAAATTAACATTAAAACAAATTTCCATCAAGAGTTTGTGGACATTACATCAAAAATTGCCGAACTAGTCGACGAATCAGATGTAAGAAACGGATTATGCCATCTATTTTGTCCTCACACGACAGGAGGTATCATCTTTAATGAAAATTGTGACCCTGATGTCTGTTATGATATAGGTATCGTTTTTGATGTGCTTGCTCCCCAACGACCTGATTTTCGCCATTCGGAGGGAAACAGTCCTGGTCACATTAAAACCAGTTTGGTGGGCAGTGACCACACTCTGTTTATTGAAAATGGTAAATTGGTTTTAGGTAGGTGGCAAGGTGTCTTTTTTGCTGAATTTGATGGACCTCGTAGCCGACAATTGTTTGTGAAAATTGTAGGTGATGCCGCTAATTATGCGGTTAAAAGTAGGAAATAACATGGCTTACAGTGATTTTTCTTTAGAGAAAGTCAAACACCAATTCAACCTTGTTCAAAAAACAATTGATTTGTTTCCCGACGAAACTTCTATCCATCCTAGCGATTGGTTGAAACAGACATTGAGTATGGGGCTTGATTTAACTGTAATTTCGTCAAGCGAAAAAGCACGTGGTGAACTTTTGGTAATGCCAATTTTGCTAGAGTTGCGTCATCATAACAACAATTCATTTGCTATTTACTCTGGAACAACATTGGATGCAGATAATCAGCAAGGTTTGAATGGTGAATGTGATTTTGTTTTAACCATAGGTGAAGTTGCACATGCTATTACAACACCAATATTTTCTCTTGTTGAAACAAAAAAGAAAGATATTGATGGTTATTTTGGTCAATGTGTTGCTCAAATGATGGGAGCTAGATTCTATAATCAACAACAAGGAAACAACATTACAACAATTTATGGCTGTATTACCACAGGTGACGATTGGCAATTTTTAAAGTTGGAGGATGACACTATCTTCATTGACCGCAAATATTATGCCTTACACCCTGTTGAACGATTGTTAGGTGTTTTGCAAAGAGTCGTAGAAACTTATTTGTAGAAAATCATTTTAAAAGGATTATCATGCGACTTGGTATTGATATTGGTGGTACATTTACCGACTTCGTTTGCTTTGATGAGGCAACAGGAAATTTTCATACATTTAAGCGGCTATCATCTCCGCAGACTCCTGAAAAAGCGGTGCTAGATGGCTTGAAGCAAATTCATGTACCATTTCAGATTGTGCATGGCTCAACCGTTTCTACGAATGCCTTGCTGGAACGAAAAGGAGCAATTACAGCTTTAATTACAACGCAGGGTTTTCGGGATGTACTCGAAATTGGGCGACAAAATCGACCTGATATTTATGATTTGGTCAGCAAACGCCCTAGCCCACTTGTCCCGTCTCACTTGCGTTTTGAAATGACCGAACGTGTTAATCATCATGGCGAGCCGATTGTACCTTTAGACATGACTCAAATTGAAGATTTGATTAAACAGTTACATGTCCATGATGTTACCTCTGTAGCGATTTGTCTACTATTTTCTTTTCTGTATCCTCATCATGAAAATGTCATAGCAGAACGATTACGTCAAGCAGGATTTTTCGTTTCTGCATCAAATGAAATTCTGCCCGAATATCGCGAATATGAGCGAATGAGTACTACTGTTATCAATGCTTATATTTCGCCAGTGATGGATAGTTATTTAAAACATTTAGAATCGGAAAGTGGAGCGATAGACTTTCGTGTAATTCAGTCCAATGGTGGCAGTATCCATACTCAACAGGCTCGGCGAGAAGCGATACGATGCATTCTTTCTGGTCCGGCTGGCGGTGTTGTTGGGGCAAAATATGTCGCAGAGATAGCAGGATTTAAGCGGCTCATCACTTTTGACATGGGAGGCACATCATCTGATGTGTCTTTGTGCGATGGTGAAATTCGCATATCTAGCGAAACCGAAATTGGCGGGCATCCCATGCGTATCCCTGTGATTGATATTCATACGATTGGTTCAGGGGGAGGCTCCATTGCATACATCGATGCAGGCGGAGCATTGCGAGTCGGTCCCGAAAGTGCGGGAGCAAATCCCGGTCCTGTTTGTTATGCTCAAGGCGGCACACAACCGACCGTTACCGATAGCAATCTTATTTTAGGACGATTGCCTGCTGACCGATTTCTTGGTGGACAAATGACATTGGACATGTCAGCCGCCGAAAATGCTTTAACCAAATTAGCTCAACAAGCAAACCTTTCCCCACATGATGGATTATCACTTGCTCAAACAGTTGCATTAGGTGTTATCCAAGTAGTGAATGGTCATATGGAACGAGCCTTACGAGTCATATCCATACAGCAAGGGCATAACCCCCGCGATTTTACACTTGTCTCATTCGGTGGAGCAGGCGGATTGCATGCCGCTGATTTAGCCCGAACCTTAGCCATCCCATGTGTGTTAATTCCGCCTAGTGCTGGGGTGTTATCTGCACTTGGCATGCTTACAGCTGATGTGATTAAGGATTATGTACAAACCGTTATGCTACCTGGTGAAACACCATTTACCGAATTAGAAACATATTTCATGCCATTGAAAGAACAAGGTAGAGCAGATGTAATAGCTGAAGGAGTGGATCCTTCTGTGGTAACATTGCAGTTATTATTAGACATGCGGTTACATGGTCAATCTTATGAATTATCTGTTCCATTTAGCCAAACATACAACGATGATTTTCATGCCATTCATGCCGAAAATTATGGTTACAATCGTCCCAACAAACCGACAGAAATCGTCAATTTACGATTGCGGGTAGTTGGCGAATTACCGCGTCCTACATTAAAGGCAAAACCAATTCCGATTGATTTATCACAACCAATCCCCTTTGACCACCGTCAAATTGTGTTAGCAACAGGCTTAGCAAACGTGCCATTTTATGATGGGCAAACATTATCACATGGTCAAGAAATTCAAGGGGCATGCATCATCATACAAACAGATACGACCATTTTTATTGGTGAAGGTGATAAGTTAAAGGTAGATAAATTTGGAAATTTTGTGATAGATGTTGGGTAACTCTTTCCCATGCGGGAGAAAAGAATCTTACTCCATACCTCAAGGAATTTATTATGACAATACCAGCTATACTTAGCGTAGCAAGTGCTGTACCAGATAATCGGTATGAGCAGATGGATTTATATCGGCAGATGTCGCACATTTACACGCACCGTTATGCCTCCCAAATTTTCGGAGCGATGGGTATCGAAACGCGCTACAGTGTCATTTCAGACCCTGCTTGGCATACAGATAATCCTAGCACAAAAGTTCGCAATGACCTTTATTTGGAAACTGCCCCACCTCTTGCCATCAAAGTTATCCAAAAGGTTCTTGATAGGGCAGATTTGCGTATCACTGATATTGACAATTTTACCTATGTTACATGCACAGGGCTTGACACGCCAAGCATGGACATTATCATCGCTGAAAAGATGGACATGCCGTACACCATCCATCGTGCCACAATGACTAGCATGGGCTGTCATGCTGTTTTAACTGCCCTTCGTCAGGCACACATGACAGTCCTTGCTCGTCCCAAAACGAAAGCCTTAATCGTCGGTTTGGAATTATGTACCATTCATTCCCAAAATGCCTTAACGGTGAAAAGCATGATAGGTTCGGCTTTATTTTCTGATGGAGCTTCAGCCGTTATTGTGGGTGATGGTGCCAGTGATAGCTATGACGATAGTATAGCCTTAATTGATAGCCTGTCTTATAGCGATTACAAAAATCAACATGCCATGTCTTTTCATCCGAGTGATACGGGCTATGCATTTCATTTGTCCAATCAAGTACCTAAAATCATTCGTAATACCATGCCAAGTTTGGTCAGTACTATTCTTGACCGCAATGGTATGATAATGAACGATATACATCATTGGATGGTTCATCCTGGTGGCATGAAAATCGTCGATTTTGTCGAGGAAGAATTAGGCTTCAAATCGGGTAAACTTGATTGTTCACGGGCGATTTTACGCGAATATGGCAACATGTCATCAGCCACAATTATGTTTGTCTTAGAAAGATTGCTAGATGAAACCCAGCCTCTTCAAGGCGATTATGGCATGTTAATAAGTTTCGGTCCTGGCTTGACAATAGAGATATATTTGCTACAATGGTAAAAACGTAATTCACTAAAACTAATAATCGAGGGATTTTTATGAAAGTTTTACTTTTAACACAGGTACTTCCCTATCCACCAGATAGCGGACCAAAAGTAAAAACATGGAATGTACTAAAATATTTAGTGCAGAAACATGATGTTACCCTTGTTTCCTTTGTACGTGGTGACCAATCGAAAGATATTCAACATTTGCAAAAGTATTGTCAAGCAGTGCATACTGTGCAAATGAAACGCCACCCTCTTTTGGATATGTGGTACATGGCACGTAGTTTCATCACAAATGAACCGTTCATGATGGAGCGAGATGACCGAGCAGACATGCGGCGGTTGATTGAGTTACTGACGCAAGGCACACAATTTGATGTTGCCCATGCCGACCAACTAAACATGGGACAGTATGCTTTACGTGTGACAGGTGCAAGGACAATATTGGATTTGCATAATGCTTTGTGGGTTCTTTACAAACGCCTAGCAGACACTATGCCTTTTGGTCCCAAGAAAATTTTGCTCAATCGTGATTGGCAATTGCTGAAACGGTATGAAGGAAAAATGTGCAATGACTTTGATGCGGTTTTAGCGGTCAGTCATGAAGATAAACTCGCATTAGAAGAAGCGATGGGACATGCCAGTGATATGCCCGTTATTCCCATAGCGGTTGATACCGATGAAGATTCAGCTATCGACCGACATGAAAATGCCGACCATATTTTTCATATCGGCACGATGTATTGGCCCCCCAATATTGACGGTATTTTGTGGTTCATCAACGAAATATATCCTCTTATCAGAGCCGCACGCCCTGATGTTGTTTTTGATGTAGTCGGTTCTCGTCCACCAGAATCCATCACGCGTTTGCATGGCACGGATGGTATCAACATAACAGGTTATGTGGAAGACCCCACCATGTATTACAAACAAACAGGAGTAATGATAGTTCCCTTACGAGCTGGCGGCGGCATGCGAGTCAAAATTCTTAATGCCCTTTCTCAAGCCTTACCTATGGTTTCAACCACATTGGGAGCAGAGGGAATTAATGTGACACATGGTGACAATATATTGATTGCCGATGAGCCACAAGATTTCGCCAACGCCGTGCTACGTTTACTTGAAGATAAAACTTATGCCCATGAGTTAGGCACAAATGGTCGAAAACTTATGCAACAGCAGTACGATTATCGAGTGGTATGCACACCATTGGATGAAATCTACATGCGTCGAACTGGCTTCTAGTCCATTTGTAGAAGCAAAGTCACAGAATTTCATTCTGATGCAAGATTGTATTTTGCACTCCAAACATGAAAAGGAGAAATAATGAACACATTAACAATTTACCGAGAATTAGAATCAGTAATGGACGGTGATGCCGCCATTAAAATTGCCGAAATGTTAGGACGGATTCATGATGACCTAAAAAACACTGTTACAAAATTTGAATTTCGAGCATTGGCAACAGATACCGCAGAATTAAAAGGTATTGTCCGAGAATTGGCTGAAGCTCAAAAACGAACCGAGTTTAGAGTTGAGGAATTGGCTGAAGCTCAAAAACGAACCGAGCTGAGACTTGACAACCTTACTGTTAAAGTTGAGGATTTGGTCAAAGAACATGCCAAAACTCGCACAATAATCGGCGATTTAACGGATACGATTGGCTATACCTTGGAAAATTCTGCATATAAGGCATTGCCAAAATTACTGAAACAAGATTATGATATTGTGCTGACCAGTAAAATGATCCGTACTTATCTGATTGATAATCGTGGGTATGAACTTGAGGTCAATATTTTTGCTAGGGGTGAACAGCATGGTCAGCCTATTGTTATCATGGGTGAATCTAAAAGTCGCCTCTCCCACAATAAAATTGACAGTTTTTTCAAAAAACGAATAGAACGTTTTGAGGGAATATACGCCAATATATTCCCTGTTTTTGTAACTCATATTGTTTCTAGTTCCAATGTTGCACAATATGCTAAAGAGAAAGGTTTAGCTTTGTATTATTCTTATCAATTTGATTAACCCGTGAAGGAGGTTAGTGATGAACAAAAAATTATGGTATTTACTAATATTCGTTTTAGGTATCTTAGGGTGCAGTCTCACCGATAGATTTAATTCTTCAACTGATGAAATAACACCTCCGACCATCCAACCAAATCAAGAAGCCGCCGACCGAGCCCAAGCAAACTTCTTTCAGGCTATCGCCGAATCGGTTGGCACCGAAAAATTTGTCTATCGTATCAGCGACGAAGAAGTTACCTCATTGATAGTAATAGAAATATTGAACAAACGAGCCGACATCCCTCTATCCAATGTGGTAATATGGTTTAGACCAGAACAAATCCATGTCACAGGAAACATTTCAGGCATGTCTTCAACCAATATTCCATTTCAAATCGCAGCTAAACCTCGAGTGGACAAAGCAGGTCAACTAACATTTGAGGTCGTCAGTGCCAAAGCAGGTCCATTTGATTTCCCTGATGCTGTCATGACTACAATTACTGAAACATTAAACGAAACCATCAACAACCAAAAATATGATATTCGATTTGAATCGGTTGAGGCATTGGAAGGCGAATTGATTGTACATGGTTTACAGATTGAGTCTAAGAAATAAGCCACCTTCAAGAGACTTTGTTCCTTGAAGGAGAATATCATGACTATATTTGTCTTTACCACCGCATTTCTAATCAGTTTTATTATGACTCCCATGATGATTAGATTAGGATTGAAATTAGGCATTAGTGATAAACCAAATGGGCGAAGACAACATCAAACTATAACATCTCGATTTGGCGGCATTGCTATATTCAGCGGATTTGTCGGGACATGTATTTTAATTTTTATCCTAAATCCACCTCCCGCTAATTCATTGGAATCACAATTGCTTAAAGGTGTAATTGTGGGAGCGGTTTTTGTTTTCTGCTATGGCTTACTTGACGATTTTTTCGATTTATCTCCAAAGCCCCAATTTGTAGCTCAATTTATTACGGCATGTATTGCCATTTATTTCTCAATATTTATCGAAATTGTTACCTTGCCATTCATCGGAGAGACTACGTTTCAATGGTTCATCAGCTACCCTTTAACCATTTTTTGGGTCATGGGCATGCTCAATACCGTTAATTTCTTAGATGGGCTAGATGGCTTAGCAGCAGGCGTGGCAACGATTGCCGTTCTATTATTTGCCTGGCATGCCTATAGCTTAGGTCAAATGCAGGTTTATCTTTTCCCACTTGCTCTAGCAGGAGCATGCTTGGGATTTTTGCCCTTCAATTTTTATCCCGCCAAAATTTTCATGGGGTCAACTGGAAGCCTGACGCTTGGTTGGGCATTAGCCTCATTAAGTATTCTTGCCCCAGCAAAAGTGGCTACAGCTCTTCTTGTTTTGGGCATTCCGATTATTGATGTCGCTTGGTTGATGATGTGGCGTTGGTACAAACTTGGTTCGCCTATGGTTCCTGGGCGTGACCATCTCCATTTTAGATTGGTAGATAGGGGTTTTAATCAACGTACCATTGTATACGGTTATTATCTTTTCTGCTCAATTTTCGGCATATTAGCCTTGCTCATGTCCTCACGGGTGTACAAATTAATGGCACTTATATTTTTGGGGCTTTTGACATTTGTCTTGGTATGGATATTGGCAAAAAAGGATTCAGGGGTTAGGGGTTAGGAGTTAGGAGTTAGGGGTTAGGAGTTAGGAGTTAGGAGTTAGGAGTTAGGAGTTAGGAGTTAGGAGTTAGGAGTTAGGGGTTAGGGGTTGGAGGGACAAAGCTTGCTTTGTCATGTCAAACCAAGGTTTGACGCTCCAGGGAGGTTTGACGATTCTTGATTTATCATGCAAAAAATCAAACATGTTATCAATCGTTTAATTAGTCATGATGTATATCTGTGGTTGACTCTTTTACTTTCGTTGCCAATCGTTAGCCCGTTTTTACAATCGGGTTATCATTGGGGTGCCCACGATAGTCGTCATGCAGTTTATTTTCTATTTGAATTCTACACTTCCATTCAAGATGGAATATGGTATCCTCGCTGGTCACCCAATTTTGCCTTTGGCTATGGCTACCCATTTTTCAACATTTATGCTCCTATCTCATCTTATATCGGTTCATTTTTTCTGTTGCTCGGTTTTGATTACGTCGATTCTGTCAAAATCGTTTTCAGTTTATCTGGGGTTATCTCAGGGCTGACCATGTATTTATTTGTCCGCGAATTATTGGACAGACAAGCAGGGTTAATTGCGGGCTTGATATATGTCTACATTCCTTATCATCTATTCGACATCTACGTTAGAGCCGCTTTAGCCGAATCAGTTGGATATGTATTAATCCCATTGGTGATGTGGGGATTTTATCGAGCCATGACCAAGCCAAGCATTTCATCAGTGGTATGGGGTGCCGTTGCCTACGCCATTTTCATGATGACTCACAATTTGGCAGCCGTCCTACTCACGCCGATTTTAGGAGTCTATGTAGCTATGATGTTACTCACAAATAAACCTGACAGGTTTATGGAAACCTGTCAGGTTTTGACCATTACCTCTAACATAATAAAACGTAGCATACCTCCTGCCCTTATCCTTATCTTAGGCTTAAGCCTTAGTGCAATTTTTTTCTTACCATTCATCGCCGAACGTCAAGACATCCGCACTGACCAATGGATAGAAGGAAGGTATGCTTTCGGCGATGACTTTGTCGAGACATTTCAACTTCTATCGCCTCATTGGGGATTCGGGGCAAGCATACCAGGTCCAAATGACGATGCAGGTTTCCAATTAGGATTAGTACCTGTCATCCTATTTTTCCTCTCATTTTTCGTGGTACCAAAATTACAAAATTGGCATGTACGTCTTACACTTTATTTTATGCAAGGGCTCACATTAACCATTATTTTCCTACTCATGCCAATCTCGGCTAAAGTGTGGGAAGTATTAACCTTAGCTACCTTTGCCCAATTTCCATGGCGATTATTACTCCTAGCGGCTCCAGCATTAGCCATCGTAGGAAGTTCTGTGGTGGCAAAGCCAAAGATTAAACTTGTTGAAAAGGTTGAATTTCTAAATGTTATCCCCATTGCTTTACTCATCATGCTTGCCAGCTATCCTTACCTCACTGCCGAGTTACGCGACCCCAAACCTACCGAAGGACCTGTCGACTTAGCAGGACTTTTTAGATTTCAGCAAGCCTCTGATGAAATGACAGGCTCGACAAGATGGGTGAAAGACATTCCGACATGGTCGCCTTTAGCCGATACTGTTATCGGCGGCGACACAATCCAAACCCGCATTGTCGAATCTGAAATTTGGGATGAACGCGACAAAACACCGTTACTCGGAGTGAACTCGTTTGAAATAGATAGCGTACATGAATTTATTTGGGTTTATGCCGCCGATGATAATCAAACCGTTACGTTTTACATTCCCTACTATCCAGGCTGGACAGCCACAATTTACGAAGATACCAATCCTGCCCGTCCCGATTTGTATCCCGACGGCAGAATTGGCAAGATTATTGCTCAGCCTGAAATCCAAACGACTGACCGTGAAGGCTGGATAGTTGTGCCAGTGCCGAAAGGTGAACATTTCCTCGAATTACGTTTTGATGATACTCCAATAAGAATCGTCGGGAAATGGGTGTCATTCTTAACAATTTTGTTGATGTGGATTAGTTTGATTGTGTCTACTAAAATCACCACCAACGGTTTGTTGCTACATATCCTCGACGGCTACTGCCCGTCAAATTCGTCAAATTAGGTTTGGATACAGATAGAAAACGAGGACCTGCTTTAATATTCGTTTTCACTTTCAAACCTTTATGTGATTTGGCTTCTTCGCTATGTGATTGTTGATTTATGTGCTTTGCTTCTAAATGGGTCATAATATTATCCTCTCTTTAATAAATATCACTAGAAAATCAGAATAAACAATTAACTTTTTAGCTATATATATTATACCAAAAAAACGTGAAAGAATCGTGAAAAATGCATTGATAAAGATTTCTTTTATAAAAATCAGGCACCATTCTAGCATAAGGCATGTAATTCAGCAAATTTTAGCATGTGGGGAGAACACCCCTCCCCATAGTAGGGGCGTATGGCCATACGCCCTCACAACTAGCATTGAACAACCCTCCCCTCCTCTTATTCCAATTTCGAAACGATAGAATATCGAAACTTACTTCTATATTTGGCTTTATTGGGTGATTGTGCTAGTATTTAAGGGAAATTTCGCTTTATCAAAAAGGAATGAATAAACCCATGACAGATTTTATTTATTTATTGTATGAACTAAATGGCAATGTTGCCACAATTACGTTGAACCGTCCAAAGCAACAAAATGCTCTTAACGAAACACTTAGTAATGAAATTATGTGTGCTTTACAGCAAGCACGAGATGATGATACGGTGCGGGCAATTGTGTTGACGGGAGCAGGTAAAAGATTTTGTGTCGGAGCAGATTTAATTGAGACAGGTATAAGCGATATATCTGACCCTGAAAAGGTAGCTGATAATGTATACAACATGGTTATGACCATATCTAAGCCGACTGTAGAGTTGTTACGTGAAATTGAAAAGCCTGTTATTGGAGCTATCAATGGTGCTACGGCGGGCATGGGAGTTGCTCTTGCTTTGGCATGTGATGTGCGAGTTATGTCTGAGGAAAGCTATCTCATGTTAGCATTTAGCAATATTGGCTTGGTTCCAGATGGGGGAAGTACATGGTTTTTTGTGCGACAACTTGGCTATAGCCTAGCCTTTGAGTATGCTATCGAAGCGACTCGTATTACAGCCAGTCGTTGTTTGGAATTGGGATTAACTAATCGAGTTGTTCCCAATGATGTATTGTTATCATCCGCTCAAGAGTGGGCAACACATTTAGCACAACGTCCTACTTTTGCTATTGCTTTGACAAAACAAGCTCTTAATTATGCTGCAAATCATTCTTTGTCTCATGCCATTGAGCATGAGGTAGAATTGCAAAAACTGGCACTGATGAGCCAAGACCATCATGAAGGTATTACTGCCTTTTTTGAGAAGAGAAAGCCAGTATTTAAAGGCAAGTAGCGTCAACATGCTAGAAGCCTGTTTTACATGTAACTAAAAGGAGACATAATAACCCATGATTAAACAAATCATACAAACTGACCAGGCACCAGCCGCAGTTGGTCCATATTCTCAAGCGACGAAAACAAACACCCTCGTTTTCACGGCGGGGCAAATTCCACTTGACCCAAACACAGGGAAAATGGTGGAGGGAGATATTGAAATCCAAACTCGCCAAGTTCTGACTAACTTAAAAGCTGTTCTCGAAGCGGCGGGAGCGAGTCTATCTACGGTCATGAAAACAACAGTTTTTTTAACCGACATAAGCGAGTTTGCGACAATGAATAATGTCTACAAAGAATTTTTCACAGAAAACCCACCTGCCCGTAGTGCGGTACAAGTAGTAGCTTTACCACTCGGAGCTAGCGTCGAAATCGAGGCTGTGGCTGTGGTGGGATAAATGATTACAACAAAAAAGAAGTCCGACAAAAATCGGACTTCTGTTATTACTAATTTTCTTCTTTCTTATTAACATCAATGATTGCTTGTACTAACTGTTTCGGTACATTTTGATAGTAAGCTAATTTTTGAGCGTAAAAACCACGCCCTTGTGTAATTGAGCGTAATTGTGTAGCATATCGTTGGATTTCAGCTAGAGGGGCTAAAACGGTGATAATTGTGTCGCCTTTTAGTTGTTCCATGCCCTGAACTTGTCCTCGTTTGGTGGTCATGTCACTAATCACATCGCCAGTATAAGTTTCAGGAATAGTGATGATTAATTCCATGATTGGTTCGAGTAATACAGGATTACATGTCATAAAAGCTTTTTTAAATGCCTCACGCCCAGCAACTTGAAATGCTATATCTTTTGAGTCAACGGGATGTTCTTTACCATCAACGATAATTGCCTTAATATCAACAACAGGATAACCTGCTAAGATTCCTCCTTCCATTGCTTGCTTAATGCCTTTCTCTACAGATGGGAAATACACGCTAGAAACAGCTCCGCCGAATACTTTACTTTCAAACTCGAAGCCCGCACCACGCTCTAATGGTTCTAATTGTAATTCAACCTCACCAAATTGACCTGCTCCACCCGTTTGCTTTTTATGGCGATAGCGTGCATTATCAATTTTGGTGATTGTTTCTACATACGGCACTTTGGGTTGAGTTACGTTCACATTTAAGCTATAGCGGTCGGACATGCGCCGAATTATCACATCTATATGAGATTCACCCATGCCTTCCAAAAGAAGTTCTCGCGTACTCGGTTCATTGCGAGAATTTAGCGTAGGGTCGGCATTGGTTACTCTAGCTAAGACAGCACCAATTTTGCCTGCATCCGATTGTGTTTTGGGATGAAGTGTAACAGCAAAAAGTGGGTCAGGGTATATCGCAGATGGTACTTGATATTTTTCACCTTTAATACAAAGGGTATCTCCTGTTTTGGTACTGTTTAATTTTACAACAGCCCCAATATCACCCGCATAAACATGACTAACAGTCAATTGTTCCTTACCACGCGGCAGGAAAAGTTGACCGATACGTTCTTCGGATTCAGAAATGATATTCATCACCCTAGTATCTGATTTGAATACTCCTGAAATAACCTTAAAATAGCTAACAGAGCCATACTGGTCATCCACAGTTTTAAATACTTTAACCACAGTTGGTCCTGAAGCATCTGGTGATAATTCTATTTCTTCATCTTTACCCTTTATAACTTGAACTGCCTGATTAGGTGCAGGAAACGCACTTGTAATAACATTCATCAACATGTGGACTCCAATGTTTAGGTTTACCGAGCCACACAACACGGGAATAAGTGAACCGTCTTGTAAACCTGTTATGATACCAGAAGCAATCTCCTCATTTGTTAAAGGTTCATCATCAAAATATTTCATCATCAATTCTTCATCAGTTTCAGCCGCGGCTTCCACCAATTCTATTTTAAATGTTTCGATGTCATCAGCCATGCTATCGGGTATGTCACAAGACTCACCTTTTTCATCTACGGCAGTCATTGTCAGCAGGTCTACTACCCCGACAAATTTGTTGTCATCATCTCTAATGGGAAGTTGCATTGGTACAAATGTGCCTTCAAACTTGCCGCGTAATTCGGTTAAAACCTTACGAAAACTTGCATTTTCCCGTTCCATCTTATTAACGAAGATGGCTCGTGGAACATCATTAGCAACAGCATATTTCCAGGCGAGTATGGTACCTACTTCTACCCCGCTGGAACCGTCTACCATGACAACTGCTACATCCACAGCATTTAAACTACTTATGACTTCACCAACGAAATCAAGGTAACCAGGGGTATCAATAACATTTATTTTGTGTTCTTGCCATTCAACAGGAATAACAGATGCGGTAATTGAAATTGTTCGCCGAATCTCTTCAGGGTCATAATCAGAAACGGTATTCCCCTCCTCTACTTTACCTAGACGATTGGTACTACCTGAGTCGAATAACATTGTTTCCACAAGCGATGTTTTACCCGACCCACTGTGACCGAGTAAAGCAATATTCCGTATTTGACTGGTTTCATAAACTTTGGTCATTTTATGTTCCTTTTGATTAAATTATGGATATTTTATAGCATAAAGATGCTATTCTCCTTAGTTTATTGAATAATACATCAAAGCAAAAAATAATGCAAAAAACAATTAATAAAAAGAAAAATATCTCAAACATTACCCAATTTTTTAACTTGTCCAAAACCAACACTGGTACGATAACCTATCCCACTATAAAAAGAAAATTCAGCCAACATGGACAGGACAGATATCCAGTAGTGGTCTTGATTCATGACCTGAAAACTTACTTCCCCCGTAAAGCCAATAAATGCTCGCTGTTTATATGGTTTGGCACGGCTACGAATATTAAAATTTTTCACCATCACCATCTCATCTGCAAATCGTCGTACATCGGGATGTAAAGCAATATGAGCAAATAATTGCCAGCGGTCTAATAGTGACCCAAAAACTAAATCAGGCAAAGGGAGGGGTAAAAATTTGCCCTTGCGGCGGAAGGTGGTTGGAGAGAAAAATTTTAGAGCGATATGACGTGGATGCTTTGCTGTACTTAATAAAAATTTGCGAGATAAATCTTGATAGGTAGTTGTCCCCGCCCAGATATGCTCATCTGGATTTATGGTTGCATGAGTGACAATAAATTGAACATGGTCTAATTCTACTTTATGGGGAGGATTTTTTACTATGTTTAATAAACATTTACTCACTTCCTGATTTAGTCCTGTAAAGCGAATCCAACCGTCCTCTTCAGCTTGGATGTGGACATCTCTACCTTGAAGTTTTCCCATCAACAAACCTGAAGCCGTCAACGGTTTCAAGCCTGCTGTATCATGAATACGAGTAGCTAAATCCGAATCATGGCTTTGAATTAAACGGTACAAAAGCGATTGCCCTGCTTGCCCTAATGTCGCAGGCAAAACAACATTTTCAGGTGAACGTAATTGAAGTATGAGACTAGTTATCATGATAATCAGTTTACCATGTTTGTTACAAAAATCAAAATTCAAATGACTGGAGCTATTTTCAATATTTTCCTGCTTGTGCTAATATAAACAGTATTGTAGTCGTGATTTCTAACCACGTGGTCACACAATGGAGCGAAAAAGCTTGCTTTTTCATGTCAAAGCAAGCTTTGACCCTCCAATTTATCTTGTCAAAAAATAGCATTGAACAGCCCTCGGGGTGGTGCTAAGATGCTCTAATTGATTCTTACACAAAATCTGATTTTGCTTTTGCCACATCACTTCTTTTTCAGACGATGTGTCATGCTCAAAGCCAAGCAGGTGTAATGTGCCATGCACAGCTAAAAATATAACTTCTTCAAAGGGAGCATGTCCTGCTATGCTTGCTTGTTTAGTAGCAGTTGGTGCGGAAATAATAACATCGCCTAAGTATGGTATGCTTTCCAATGGATTGACGAACATGTCATCAGTTGATTTACTTTCAAATGATAATACATCAGTTATTTCATCAATGCCGCGATAGTCATGGTTCAGTTGACGTAATATGACATCTGAAGTAACAACCAAAGTTAATTCAGCATTGTCAACATGGCATGAATGTAATGTATTTTGGATAATCGCCGTTAAACGAGGTGAATCAATCCAAGCCTGGTATTGTGGATCAATTTGAGTGTTAATAGTAACCATTGTCGACATATCAAAGCAAACTTTGATGCTCCTTGCTCTTGCTCACAGCTCATTTAGACTCACCGTATGCATTGCTTAAATCGGTATTATCGTCAAAGATGTATTTCTCCACAGCCTCACTTGTCCATGGTAAAGATGTCTTGAAAAAATGGTGCCATATCGCTTGAGCATAGACGCGGATTTCATATTGAGCATCTTTTCCCAAACGCAATTGCAAAAAATGGATAAGATTATGACAATCTATTTTCCATACGCCAGTATAATAAACTCCAAAACCAGCTAGGAAAAGGCGAGCCTGTTCTTTTGCTACCCCAATTGCGAGAGCTTGCTCATACAACTCAAAGCCATGCACACAATGGGATATCAAGGTATGGCTTAGCTGTTCTCCTTTTGTTTCATCAATATAATCACCACTTCCTTGTTTATTGGAGGAGGATTGTTCCCGCCATTGATATGGTTCGGGAATGTAAAAATGATTTTCTTGGAAGGATGTATATCGTCCCGACTGCATATTTAGATGAGCCGTTCGGTGTCGTACAAGGTGCCACCATGTCACTAACGGAGCCCGTATCCGAAATTTGAACTCGACCTGCTCAAAGGGCGAGGTGTGACTATGTTGCAAGAGATAAAACAACAGTTTTTTGTCTTGCCCATCTCCTTTACTTTCACCGAGAAATGAGACGCGGGCGGCATTGACAATAGCTAAATCACCATGTACTCCCAATGAAGGATGGGGCATCATATCAATTAATTCGACAAATCCCTTGTCTAATACAGGGACATGCATTGGTATTTCAATCATAAAAAAACTCCATTCATGTAGGGGCAATCTTTTGTGGTTGCCCTTCAGTTATCGTTGTCGTTTCCAATCAACGGTCATAATTTGGATGGCGTCGTTCAATTCACATTGGTCAACGCTATCGGTTTGGAAAGTATATCTTTTATTAGCGGCTTCTTTACCATCTTCTAATGGTATTACAAACCAACGTTGTACTCTACTGGCAGGTGCCCCAAAATCATGGATGTATCTGCCATTAGCATCAGTAGTGGTTTTGAAAACACTTCCAGCCACATTCATTTCCCCTACTTGCATCTCTACACCTGCGATAGGAATGCTATCAGAATCAGTTACTTTCCCCTTAATTCGCATCACCAAACAATTTGGTTCGCCATTAGTATTCATAACTTTATACAAAGGCGGTTGTGCTGTGTCTGTGGGTTCTGCTGTGCCAGTTGTGGTAGCAGTATGTTTAGGTGTTGTTGTTTTTGTAGGACGCGGTGTCTTAGTTGCTGACACTGTCCATGTAGGAGTTGGGGTACGTGTTTCCGTTGGAGTCAATGTCCAAGTTGGACTTGAAGTAGTAGTGGGTGTCCATGTTGGTGGATATCTTCCAGTAGATGTTGGCGTTGGCGGCAAATTTCTTAATGCCTTAGCGATTAAGGTGGATTCCACTCGTGCAGTAGCGGCTACAGGAGGATAGGGGTTCAGAGGAATATCAGGACTAATAAAAATAGCTAAATAGCATAAACATAATAACATTGTTGAACCAATCATCAACACTAAAAATACTGTGGTTATTTTGTTAGACATATTTCCTACTCACTTATTGTTACGTAGTGCGGACAAGATGTCCGTGCGGCGAATTAATAATTACTTTTAACCGTTCACACCCCACCCCTAGGGGGAGTGAATAATTACATTACCTTTAACGAATGCATAAATTTTCGTATCGGCAACCGTCAGATGACCAATATGAAGTTTTGTATATGGTTGAGTCTGGGCAATATCACGGGTTATATCAAACAATTGACTGTTCAACTGTTCCGTAGGATAACCAGGATATTGTCCTAACTGTCCCGCTAAAATTTGTCGCCGAATCCTCTCTTCTTCAGCACGTACAATATCATCAGCTACAGGAATAGAAACAGCAATAACGTGATACAACTGATAACGCTCTTCATAACTTGCCTTTAATTCAGCCCGAATATGATTAACTTGGTCATCCCACTCAGGTACTAAACTAATACCAAACCCTTTGGTAGCAATACGATATTTAACACTCTGCCATATAATTTTGGATTGTATGATATCCACTTTGTTTGAAAGTTGAGATTCATTACGCAATGCCTCATCAAAAAAGACACGTTTCAATTCATCTTCAATGAGAAGAGCATTTTTTAAGCGGATAATTTTGTTGGAATTGGTTGTCCCATCTAATTCAACTAAACCTTTGGCAACATCTTGAGCAATTTTCCAACGGTCTGCTTCTGCTTTCTGTATATCGGGCGGAAAGGCGATTTTTTGCACTTTCGGTAAAAGTAGATTTTTTTCTGGTAGGTTTTCTAACTGAGCAGGTTGCATGCTCAATTTCAAGCAGTCTTTAGATTCTTGTTCAAGGTTCAAACCAACATAAGCCTGATGCAAATTGGTTAAGATTGCTTGCCTGCGTGCAGACTGTAGAAAACGACTTTCCGTTGCTAACAAAAAAGCCTGGTCAAGATAAAATTTTGCTAAAATTGGTTCATCTAGTTTAGTCAGACCTATTCCAATTTGGGTAAATGTATCTGCCCGTGTCGTATCCCCCAAATCAGGACTTAATGTAGCCAATGTGCCTGCTAATTTATAGCTCAATTTAGTATATGCCAAGTTTTGCCTATCAGCAAAATTCTCGCCCAATAAAAGCAAATATCCCACAGCCTGACCTGCTGGAATTTCAGGGCTATAAACAATGGTTGCTAAAGCTGTACCAGGTCTAGCCTTATGAGTTGCTTGGTTAACCACATCGCTGTCTGAAACACCCGCTAATGAAGCCATCGCCAATGCAGGGTCAATGTCTTCATGGTTAATAATAATTTTTATAGGCGGTGGTCTCATCGTCGCTTTAGCTACGGGCGTACTTGCAGGAAGCTTAACAAACAACCCAGTAATCGCCAGGCTGACAACACAACACAAAAAAAATAATGCAATTATAATCGCCATAATGCCAAAAATAGCACGTGCTGATAAATACATACAATGTCCTAATAGATTTCGATTTTTGCTAAACTCCGTTGTTCTGCCAACCACTCACTAAAAAATTTTCTTTGCAACTTATGGTAATGTTCCATTATTAAGGTCATGCTTTCATCTCGTTCTGCCAGCAAAATGATATGATAACCAAAAACAGACTCGATGACTGGGCTGATATCGCCTGGTGCTAACGTAAAAGCAATCGTTTCGACTTGGGGTGGCACAATGTTGACACCTCTTGGAAACCAACCTAAGTCGCCCCCATTTAGACGAGTCAATTCATCTTGTGATAGCGTTTGAGCCAGCATGACAAAATCCTCTCCATTGTTCAAACGTTGAATAGTCTCATGAGCTTGGTTTTGGTCTTTTAATAAAATATGCCGAACATGAACGTGAACAGCTACAGTTGGTACATTAGCCACAATATAGTCAAAAACATGCCCTGAAATTAGTTCAGAACGCAACATTTCCTTAAATTCCTGATACGTGAAATTATTCAGTTCTAACCATTGATTAAATTCTGATTCTGTTTGCCCTTGCTTTATTTCCGCTATCTCTGCATTAAGTGCATTATCATTGATAACAATATCATGTTTCTTAGCCGTTTGTTCAATCAAGTGTTGGTCGATTAAGCCATCAAGAACATGTTCACGTATTTGTTGGATGTGTTCTTCTGTTTGTGGAATGCCATTTGCTTTTTCTGCCTTCTGAAATTGCTCAACCTGCTTTTCAAAATCTGTCCGTAAAATTGTCTCTCCATTGACATAAGCAATGGCATCACCTTGATAACTTGGTTCAGGTTGACTTTGTTGTTCGGATGATGATTTAACAATTGTTTCTGTTGACATCACTTGTGTTACTGTAGATGTTATTTGAATAGGAACAAACACAGGTTCCGATTCAGGGGTTGTACTTTGACATCCCAATGAAATAATAATTAATACTATACCTATAATTAAAATAAATAACTTCCGTAGCATAATTTTTCTACTCCATTCATTAATCTAATTTTTTACTTTGTCAACTTACCTACGCTGGTTACAGAGTTCAACTCTGTAACCAGCATTAGGGATGATTTTCTAACATGACAAAGTAGAATTAATTAATCTAATTCTATTATACATAATTTGTCGCCATAAGGCAATAACTTGACATAATATTTATCAATTCAAAAAATCTTTACCATGCACTTTGCCAATAAGACTCTCTACATCCAAACATATCCTGCAAATTTTACTTCATATTTCAAAAAAAAGCAATAAATAGAAGTTGAGAGTTGGGAGCATGACTATTTTTAGTAATTGAGCCTATATTAATTTGATTATTATCAATTTTGAATTACAATAAGACATATTAAATTCTTATTCCTTATAATTTCTAGAGAAAGGTATTATTGTGACAAAAAAAGCATTTCAAGATTATTATCCTGACGAATTAAGTTATTGTTACGGTTGCGGTCGGCTTAACGAAGATGGCTTGCAAATTAAAAGCCATTGGGATGGTGAGGAAACCGTAGCAATTTTCCAGCCGAGACCATATCATATTGCCATTCCAGGCTATGTTTATGGCGGCTTACTTGCCTCACTCATTGATTGTCATGGCACAGGCACAGCTGCCGCGGCTGCCTATCGTGCCGAAGGACGAGAAATGGATACAGAACCACCCTTTCGTTTTGTGACGGCTTCGCTCCATGTAGACTACAAACGCCCTACGCCAATGGGTGTACCGCTTGAAATTCGGGGACAGGTAGAAGAAATTAAGAGAAGAAAAGTTGTGGTAAATATTACCCTATCTGCTGAAGGAAAAGTGTGTGCTACAGGAAAAGTTATCGCTGTACAGATGCCTGAAGGCATTGTATTAAAAAATTTGCCGAATAAAAAACAGGCATAAATTGACCTTGACGGAGTTCATGATACTATCATATCACAAGACCTGACAGGTTTCTAAGACCTGTCAGGTCTTATATTTAGCGATCCATTACGATTGTTACATTTTGTTGCTGAGCAATTTGTGGCAACTGTTCGACAGAAGGATTTACCTTATCAAAAATGAGATTTGGGAAAAATCCTAATACGAAAAACAAAATTGTTAATGCCGTCGCCGCAGAAATTTCGCGGAAGTTCAAATCGGTCAGTCCATCGTTATCAGGATTTAGTGGTCCAAACATGACTTCCCGAACAGCAGTAAGCAAATACCATGCTGCTAAAACAATGCCAAAAGTAGCAATTACTGCTAAAAAGGTATTGTGTTTGAATGTGCCAACTAAAATAACAAATTCTCCCACAAAGCCGTTTAAGCCTGGCAATCCTACGCTAGAGAAAACGGCGATTAAGAAATATGCTCCAAAGATAGGTACTTTCGCAAAAATGCCGCCGTAGTCATGCATCATGCGAGTGTGTCGCCGTTCATACAAGAATCCAATCATCATAAACAATGCCCCCGTACTCAAGCCATGATTAACCATCTGCATGACGGCTCCACTAGTGCCTTGAAAACCTCCACTGAAAATCCCCAAGACAATAAAGCCCATGTGTGCCACCGATGAATATGCCACCAAGCTTTTGACATCCTCTTGAGCAAGTGCTACCAATGCTCCGTAAATAATGCCGATGACTGCCAACATAGACAGGAATGGAGCCCATGCTTCAAATCCTGCTGGGAACAAAACATTAGTTATACGCAAATAACCATAAACGCCCATTTTCAGCAAGACACCTGCCAAGATGACAGAACCTGCTGTCGGAGCCTGTACGTGAGCGGCGGGCAACCATGTATGAAACGGGAAGAGTGGCACTTTGACAGCAAAGGCTAAACCAAAAGCAAGGAATAACCACCACTGCTCACCATTAGTAAAATGCCAATCGCCAGCTAGTAATATACCCAAATCGCTATGCCCTGTTCGGATGTAAACATACACCACTCCGATTAACATCAAGGTACTAGCTATGAAAGTGTAAAGAAAAAATTTGACAGCGGCGTAAACACGGTCTTGACTGCCCCATTGACCGATTAGCAATGCCATCGGTACCAGGCTTGCTTCCCAAAAGACATAGAATAAAAATAGGTCAAGTGAGACAAACACTCCAAGCATGGCAGTTTCCATCAGCAGGATTAAAATCATAAATTCTTTAGTTCGTTCCTGGATGGCTGACCATGAGCAAAGCACCGAAATAACCGCTAAGAATGTGCATAAAAGCACCAAAAATAAACTAATGCCATCAATACCGACATGATACATAATATTCAATTGAGCTATCCATGGATAACTTTCCTCGAATTGGAATCCGCCGTAGCCAGCTGTAAAACTAACATAGAGAGGTAACGAGGCAAAAAAAGCTATCAAAGTAATAAACAATGCCCCAACGCGAATCGCCCGTTTTTCGGAAGCAGGTATCGCAGCCAACATCAACGCCCCAATTAAGGGTATTGCTAACAGTGTTGAAATAATTGGAAAACCAAGTTGATTCATTAATTCCTCCAAATAAATATTTTAGATTATATCTTTCAAATGAAAAATAGTTTCTGAATAAGCCCCCTTATCTTTTTCAGTTCGATTTAACACTGGACGCTTATACTGATTAACGATTTCCATACCTGCCTTTTCAGCAATAGTCGGATACATGTTAAATTTATCATTGGCAACAAGTAATACATTGTAATTATCGGCTAAAAAACGTTTACAGTTAGTTAGCACATCAGCAATTCCTCGAATGTATGACTGCCTAGCTATTTTGCCTTTACCTTTGAATAACGGACCAATTTCCAATTCATCATTCCTCTCAAAGCCAAACAGGTCATAAGCATAAGCATGCTGTTCATGATAGTTGATTAAACCGATGTATGGCGGACTGGAAAATATACCTTGGATATTTTGCCGTTGGGCAAACTCGGCATAAGACGGATATTTTTTAGCCAACACATCAAAAATGTTAATGGTTCGTGAGTCGCCCGTTAAGCAAACTTGGTGCGTATCTGTTCGTAATTTGTCAAATTCGGCTAACCGTTTGATAGTATCCTTAACAATACCGTTCCTACCAACTCACAATTGAAAAAAGTGGTTTGCAGATTTTGCCATGCTTACGACAATAATAAGTAGTTGTGATAGGTTCTTTTAAGGTAGCTAAGTCGGCATGCGTCGTGGCTCGACAGGTACGAATAGTACGACTTAAGATAACTTCCACTACTTTTTTTGTATCTTGGTTATCAATTTGTTTTATCATGTCAAACACAAAATCAATCTCTTGTCGTATCGCTTGTAGATACCATTTATCAAGGAAAGTTTCAGCCGATGTTTGTTTTAATGAAATATCATACCTTTCCAGCAATTCTTGAAACACAGGCAAAAATTCTTGTTCCTTATCAGCACCGTATATTTTTTGATTAATTTTTCCCTGTCGGACTTTGTATTTATATTCAGACGAAGGAAAATATGGATGCAAACGATGGACATGTTTTGTGGTTTCTTTTTCTTTTAGATAATCAAACGATAATGCCCAATTTAAGTCGTCTCCTAATTCTTTCTTCCATTCAATCTCTCGTTTACCTGAAAATGAACGATAATAACTAAGCATGTCATCTTTGGCAATTTTGCTGGTGCCGTTATGGACTACCTTTCTTATCCGACCGTATTGGATGAGATAGGTAATATTTGATGGCGTAACGTTTTTGCCCATGTATTCGCTTGCCCATT
>NBMH01000231.1 GCA_002084875.1 Anaerolineaceae bacterium 4572_78
GTAAACCGAAAGTTAAGATACGCATCAAAGCATGGCGATAATGGTTTAACCGTTGGGCAAATTCGGCAGAAACTTGTATTTGTATCGGTTCAATATTAATAGGTCGGTTATCACTAGAATGTATTTTTATTTCAATAGTGGTCATTGTATAATCTCCTTAAATTTAAGATAGAGAAATTATAAGGAACATCCCCCACCTTGTAGAAGTGCAATAGGTTTAGCTATTGCACTCCTGAATAACTAAAATTTTTAAGTAACTTCCATAATCGTTTTTTCGTTTTGTATCCCCATGGTTTTGGTTTTTGGGGTAAATAGTGAGGAACTTGTGCTAATTGTTCCTCAACTGTGGGATAACCCTCAAATTGAATGGGCTGTGTTTTTATTAAATCCTTACGACAAAATTCCAGAAATAGTTCAATTTGTTTATCATAGGCAACTTTCATGCACCGATGCAAATTGTGTGCCATTTTATTTCGTAATTTAGCCGAGTTTATCATCATTTCTAAAGCCTGATACCAGCCATTAGGCGAAGAAACGATAAAGCCCGATTCGCCATCATAAATAAATTGGCTGGCAGAAGGAGCAAAATCTGCCACAACGGGAATCCCCAATTGAGCAAAAGGATACATGCGAGCAGGGTTGCATGATACTTTCAGACGTAGCAAGTGGTCAAATGGTTTTGACCGAATTTGTTGTTGAGCATAAGCCCCTAATTTTAAAATATGCTGTTTGTCTTTGATTGGGATTTCATTTGGTACAATACCAATATCTACATGTGCCAACTCGTCGTAATAATTTTGCCATGTCCATTGGATGTGTCGTATTTTCATTAGGTTTTCATCGGGCATACCAAATTCTGCTTTTCCTAAGTTGGCAATATTGTAAATTGCCCAAAATTCAAGGTCGTATGATTTGGCAAGTTCATTTAATGCCAATTGTAGCCCACCATGCATACATGCTATGTGAGCAAGATTGCCGTGATAGCCAATGATAATCGGGCGTTTATCCACATGAATTTTTTCAATAGCAGGCATGGTCGGAAGACAGTAGTAAATCATGATGTCATTATTCAATCGTAAGAAAAAATCACGTTGCTCAACGGAACTAACCATTAGGAAATCAGCCTGACGGGCAATCTCAATCCATTCAGGACGTGATTGTTTAGGGTCAGCAATGGCAATACGAATGTTGGGGTTTTGCTTACGAGCATTTTCGACATCATAATCATAGCCAAGAAAAACAGCCACATCATAACGGTCGTAATGTTCCCAATCATTTAAGGTGGCCGCAATACCATGTTCAGACAATCTTTGCTGTAGGTTGTGTATCCACACACGGCTACCGACATTTTCAATTTCAGTGCGGGTATTTAAAACGATACGCATTGTTATTATTCCTTTCAAGTTTGTTATTTACTCATTCTACAATCGTTTCAATTTCATCCTTGAATTGAGGTAACTTGTTTTGAACTCCCTCCCAAATGATGTCTAAATTCACATTGAAATAGGCATGAATTAGACGATTACGTAAAGCAATCATTTCATGCCAAACAATATCAGAATATGTTTGCCTGAACTCATCGGATAGATTACGACATGCCTCACCTATAATTTCTAACTGACGAATAACACCATCTTGTACCAAATGATTAGTTGTAAATTCTTTGTACGACAAGTTTTCAACATATCTTTCTATCCAACTAATAGCATCCAAAATGTGAATTAAAAACATGTTATCATCATTTTTCTTCATATAACATCACCAAATCTTTTTCAATGTGAAGCCGCATGTAAGGGCTCATGCCTTTATCAGTAATCAAATCTACTTTACATCCTAGCACTTTTTCAAGTTTGTCAGGAAAAGTAAACCATGTGAATCCAAGCACAGGACGCTCTCCAATTGGTTTCAATGCCACCAAAATATCAATATCGCTGTCATGGGTTGATTCCCCTCGTGCCATTGAACCAAACAAGGCAATCCATTTGGTGTATGGTTTTAGAATAGGGATAATTTTTTCCCTAATTGCTTTTAATTTGGGAGGAAGTTGATGAGTCAATTTCATATTTTAACTAACTGCTCATGAATCCACCAATAAGTGTCCTTTAATCCCTTTTCTAAAGTGGTAGGCGGTTTCCAATTGAACACTTGACGCAAATGGGTATTATTGCTATTTAAATGAATATTTTGTCTGATTTGGGTCGGGAGTAATCAACTTATATCTGCCCGCAATCCAATTATCCAAATCCGAACAATACCACTTTGAAAATCTCCTGTCAGAAGGACCACCTGCAAGAACAGAAAAATATTCTTCTTTATCCATATCGGTTACGGTTCTAAATGAAGGCATAAAAGTGGTATCTCTACCACCGCTTCGATAAATCTGCCCTTGATGAATAGTTGCTCTATTACCAATCTTTTGAACTTCTTTCCATTTTCTAGGTTGAACATCAAGTGCATGAGCCGCTGTCTGTTTATATATATCATCCCTCATTTTACCGCCAAACCAAATCGAATTATCAGAAAGTAATATTCTGTCAAAGTTAGCATAAAAATCAATAAACACACCTGTTTCTTCCTTCAAATAGGCTGTAACCGTTTGTCCAAAACCGTTGAATATACGTCAAAATGCATCTTAAGAATATCGGACACTGTAAAATTATCACCTTGTTCCAAAATATGACTGATTCTATCCACACGGTAAGAGCCCATTGGCATGTTAATTGGGTTTGCAGTACCATAACAGTTTAAATCGTTATTTGCAGTCGCGAAATATCCTCCTTGTGGATTCTTGATACGTGGCAGTTCATTGTAACTTACAAATCCTTGCCAGTCATTTTCTTTCTTCCAACCTGGTAATGGTACAAAACCACTAATCCCATCCCTGCGTTTGGGAACACGACCTGTCATCTGATATCCGATATTGCCGTTTAAATCAGCAAAGACTAAATTCCAACCCGTTTCCACCTTTCCCATTACAGCCATGCCTTCATCAACCGATTCGATATTCCACATATCCATAATCGCTTTCACAGTGGCAGAACCAGATTCGCCAGGTGCCCAGCGTGTAGACAAATAGTAGCCTTCTTCATTTGGGTTGCCATCAAGTACGCCATGTTCATTTTCATAAAAGACAATTTCAAATGCCTGCTTCTTTTTACGTTTGATAATTTCTTTTCGTTCATTAAATTTTAGCCACTGATTTTTTTCTTCCCGATAATATTTCCCATCTTTGCACTGTTCTATCCATGAGTCGACTGCATCAAGAAATGAATAAGTAACAGCCCATGCGACATCTTTTCCTCTTCCACTTAAAACACCAGGAAAACCTGGCATAGAGCCACCGATAACAAAATTATCATGTGATTTAAGAGCAATTTCACACCACACATTGGGAAGTCGGTTCACTTCCAAGTGGGGGTCATTGGCAACGATTGGTTTACCAGAGGCGGTTTTTTCCCCTGAAATAACCCAATTATTAGAAGCCATCATTCTTGGAACCGCATTTTTCCAAAGCACATTTGAAGGAACTACCCGCTCATGTAGCGTCACTTTTTTAATCAAATCAATATCAAGTCCTCCCAAAATATCGGGAAATAACGCATCCAATTTTTCCTTAGAAATATTACCCTGAACCAGCTCAACAAGTAGTCTCTCCATTTCCGCTTGAGATTGAGCTAGTGTTAAATATCCAATCATTCGGGTTATCATGATACTATTTTCTGGCACCCATTTTTCAGGTTTATACCCCAACAACTTAAATTCCCATGGGATTTTTTTTGAAAATGCAACATTTACACCTTCACAATATGATTCCAGATATTGTTTACTTTCTTTATCCAGTTCAGCGACTTGTTCTTGAACATTTCCAGACCAATTCAACCTACGGAAGAACATATCAACTTTCAATGTGTCATCGCTTGAATCCAGTATTTCAGAAGCTCTGCCCTGCCCCAAAATCCGCATGAGCAACATCTGTATTCCACGGTCCGTCGCATGAACATAGCCATTTCCCCAATACATGTCGGATAAATTTTCGGCATCAACGTGGGGAATACCCATTTCGTCTCTCCAAATTTTTATCTCTTTTTTCATGTTTTCTCCTTTTTTCTGTAGGTTATAGAAAAATTTTCGTAATTATTCACTCCCCTCGTTAGTAGACCTCACCCCCTCTCCTTGTAGGGAGGGGGCGTGGGTGGGGGTGGGGGTGAACGGTTACAAATTTTCGGAGCGAAAAAACTACCTTTTCATGTCAAAGCAAGCTTTGACGCTCCAGTAGGCTTTGACGCTCCAGTATGACAAGCACCTTGGCATTGCTCCTACATAACCATTATCTCTGATTTTATTATTCACTTGTCATGATAAATAAAGGTTGCATCTCAAAGCTCTTATAATATGGTCGTAATCGTTCCGTGTTATAATGCCTTTTCACATTGACAACTTTTTTAGTACTTGTAACTACATCAACGGGCATATTGTCATATCTTCCGTTTTTCAAAACAACAAGACGACCATGTATCCCTTTGAGAATCAAATCAAGTGCTAAGTTGCCATAAGCCATCGGAACAATCGAATCAATGGCATCAGGATCACCCCCGCGTACCATGTATCCCAATTTTTGGTTTATGACATTGATTTTCTGTCCATCGTTATACTTCTGTGAGAGTTCCTTCAATTTTGCCGAAACTAAATTACCAATCCCACCTAACTTAACATGTCCGTAGGCATCAGCAACTTGGTCTTGAAAGATCATGTCACCACCTTCAAACATGGCACCTTCTGAAATGATGACAACAGAATACTTACTTGGATTTTTGCCACGGTCTTCAATCAGAAGTTGTGTTAATTGCTCAATATCAAATTTGTGTTCGGGAATCACACACCGATTAGCCGCCCCTGCCATTGTGGGAAGCATGGCTGTAAATCCCGCATAACGTCCAAAAACTTCTAACACCAAAAATCGCTCATGTGATCCCGCCGATGTGCGTAAGTTATGGGTCATGCTAATGGTACGGGTAACACAGGTACTAAATCCGATGCAGTAATCTGTACCAGGTACATCGTTATCCATCGTTTTTGGAATAGCGATAACTTTAATTCCCTCTTTATATAAACGAACCCCATAGCTAAGCGTATCATCGCCACCAATAGGAATCATATAATCAATCCCTAAATAGTCAAGATTTTTTAACACTTCGGGAGTTAAGTCGTTCATGTCATCATTATATTGGTCTTGTAAATATGGCGGGACACTTTCCTTTGGCACATGGCTAGGACGCGTTCGAGAGGTATGTAAAAATGTACCTCCCGTTCTGCCCGATTTATTCACCAATACTTCTGTTAAGACCTCATAATTTTCGCTGTTGTCGACATTTTTATCACGGATTATGTCAACCGCACCGCCCCATCCTCGGCGGATACCAATAACTTGATACCCTTCTCGTAAGGCTCTAATTGTGATTGCACGGATTGCAGGATTTAAACCTGGTACATCGCCACCACCTGTCAAAATGCCAATGACACCTTTTTTCTTTTTTATATTTGCCATAGTTATAGTTACACCTCAATTGTTTTGTAGATAAATTGTACAACTTCTCATTATAACAAATTTTTACAATATCGCAAAAATTGTACTGGTTAATAACGCCATTTGTACATTCTCACCCTATTTTCTCAATCAACCCTTGTGCCCAAGCCCAATCTTCAACAGATAAATTTGGCTTAGGTTGCCGATGATAATCAATAATCATATCATAAGCACCGTACTCATAAACGGTATGTAACAAGTCATACGCACTGTAAAAGCATACATATCAGCCGTTGGCAGATGTTCAGAACGGCTAATAATAATATGATAATCGCTTGTGCTATCTTCGGGAGCATAAGATTGACCAGTACGAAGCAAATCAATCTCCACAAAATTTGTCATGCTAGTCAATATTTCCATTCGTTTATCATCATACTTTTTTCGCCCTTTGC
>NBMH01000054.1 GCA_002084875.1 Anaerolineaceae bacterium 4572_78
ATCAACCTTTTCACTGCCGTAACAGTAACCCGAGCTTTATTCCGACTAGGCGAAAGTTTATTGGGTACATCCATGCAAAATAATAGCAAACTCCTACTCGGACTTAATCTTGACAGTAATGAAGAACAACCTATTCCTGTATGGCTTAAGAACTTATTTCAAATTGTTGAAAGACGAAATTTGTTTTATATTTTTTCGACGATAGTTATAGGGCTTGGGATTATTGCTATGTCAATTACTGCCTTTACATCAGAAACAGGTAGTCCATTACCGCTTTCGATTGACTATGTTGGTGGTACATTGTGGGAACTCCGCTTTGATGAAGATGTTGATGTAGACTCTGAAAAAATACGAACCGTTTTTGACACATTTGGAGAAGGAGAATATAAAGGTACAGGTGTACAAAATTTGAGTACAGACCATTCATTCTTAGTTCGTACCGAAAATATTGATGTTGAAGAAAAAACAAGTGTAGCGGTTAGTGTCGCTTCGGTATTGATTTTGCTATTTATATGGTATGCCTTCCGTGCCATTCCCAACGCCATCCGATACGGAGTCGGTGCAATCGTTGCTTTGTTGCATGATATTCTAGTCACCGCTGGTATCTTTGCCATTCTAGGCTTAATACTTGATTGGGAGGTTAATGCACTTTTCCTAACAGCAATTCTAACCGTGATTGGATACTCTGTGAATGACACCATTGTAGTCTTTGACCGCATGCGAGAGAATATTCCTCGTCGCCGCAATGAAACATTTGAATCTATTGCCAATCGTTCCTTGCTAGAGACATTACAACGAAGTATGGCAACTTCACTAAGTACATTATTTGTTATCGGAGCTGTATTGTTCTACGGTGGCACGACGACCACACAATTTATGGCTGTCATGCTCATCGGGATTATTAGTGGAACGTACTCCTCAATATTTACAGCCGTTCCATTTTTGGTCAGCTGGCGAAAGGGTGATTTCGGCAAGTTGATGCCGCCGAAAAAACCTGCTCAAGCCGAAGTCGTTGGATAATTAGTAGACAAGTTTTTTGCGTTTGGTAAGTATTGAGGTATAATATAGGTATTCAGATTTTTAAAAGCTATATCTGCAAAAATATTGACCATAAGGAGGCAAAATGGACTTAAACTTAGTTGAAGCCAGAGACTTTATACGACAAGAACTGCCGTATGTGTTGCAAACCGATAAAACGTTTCGTTATATTATTCAAGACATGTTACGGGAAAGTTTTGCCGATAAACAAAAAACGGAAGACCGTTTTGAGAAAATGCTTTCTGAGCTTCGTGCTTTGCGTGAAGAATCTCAACGAAAATGGGATGAACAGCAAACTGAGCAAAACCAAGCTGAGATTCGTGCTTTGCGTGAAGAATCTGAACGCAAATGGGATGAACATCGGACTGAAATGCGTGACTTGCATAAGAGTTTGATTCGTAAGCATGACAGCACCATTGGTGCATTAGGGGCACGTTGGGGGTTGCATGCTGAAGGATCTTTTCGCAATGCCCTCAAAAGCATTTTAGAAGAGTCCTTTGGTGTACAAGTGTTGAACGTTACCGAATTTGACCATGAAGGTAAAGTCTTCGGAGAACCTGACCAAGTAGAACTTGATATCATCATTAAAAATGGTTTGTTGATCATCTGCGAAATCAAATCATCAATCAGTAAAAGTGATATGCACACTTTTTGGCGAAAAGTGAAGTTTTATGAAAAGCTCCATGACACAAAAGCAAATCGTCAAATTGTCGTTTCACCGATGGTGAATAAGTATGCCCACCCTGTTGCTAAGAGGTTAGGTATTGAAGTATACAGCCATGCCGAAGATATTAGCTAATCATTTAAAACATAATATTACGGAGTTCACACTCTGAAGTGCGAACTCCGTTTAGCGGTACTACCATTTTTCAAGTTGATGACGGATTTTATTTTGGCTTTGATTATTGATGGCAATTTGCATAAGTATCCGCCTTACATGTAACAGTACTAAAAACTTGAATATCGTCACATTGAAGTTCACATGATTAATAAATCTCATTTGAAAAGAAAAATAAAACGGATTCCACTTAAATTATCTGATAGCTTATCTACTTCTCAATTAATTCATCTCATTGAGAAATTGGTCATGCGGCGGGTGAATAAATTATATCCTGCCGAAGCCTTGCGGTTTTTGTTTAGTTTAGAACATCTCTTTTATCGTGTGCAAGGACGACAAGCTATTGCTTATGATGGTGGCATGCACACCAAACATCGGCACATCCGCTATCATGATTTTTTCTCCAAACATATTCACAAAGATGAAACTGCTTTGGATTTGGGATGCGGTACGGGGTCAGTTGCCTATCATGTAGCTAAGGAAACACAAGCAAACGTAGTCGGAATTGACAAAAACCCATATCACCTGTCAATAGCCATTGAACGTCATGCTCATCCAAAAGTACAGTATATTTTTGGAGATATTTTGCAGATTCAGCCGAACGGTCGTTTCGATGTGATTATCTTATCGAATATTTTAGAGCATATTGTTCAGCGAGTCGAATTTTTAACTACATTGCAACGAGTCATCATTCCAAAACGCTTTTTAATTCGGGTACCACTTTTTGAACGAGATTGGCGAGTACCATTGAAAAAAGAATTAGGTGTTGAGTGGCGGCTTGACCTTGACCACAAAACGGAATATACTCTGGAATCGTTTGCTGAAGAAATGCGGCAAGCAAATTTGAAAATAACGTATCAAGAAGTACGCTGGAGTGAAATTTGGGCGGAGGTAAGTAACAGCTAACCATACTTCATGATTCATAAACATAGCTAAAAGTTGACATCATTCGAACTGGTGTTATAATAATTTGCATGGGTAATTTTGTTTATTGAAACTATTTTTAGAAACTTAAACAATAGCAAGGGTGGCAACCATGACAAAAATTTTAGTGGTTGAAGATGATGAACTGATTAGGTTTTACGTTGTCCGAGTTCTCCAGGAAGAAAAATTTGATGTTATTAGTGCCGAAAATGGTTTAGTTGGCATAGTAAAGGCAAAAAAATATCTACCAGATTTAATTATTTGTGATGTTCACATGCCTGAAAAAAATGGCTATGAGGTATTGGCAAATTTGCGGAGTGCCCCACGTACAGCCACAATTCCTTTCATTTTTCTTACAGGTCAATCTGCCAAAGAAGATATGAGGCACGGCATGAACTTAGGTGCTGATGATTATCTTACTAAACCATTTGAAGTAGAAGAACTCTTTTCTGCTATACAAGTTCGCCTGAAAAAGCATGCTCGGTTTACAAAGCAGATGGATGATTTGCGATTGAACATCAGTTTTACTATGCCTCATGAATTGAGAACTCCCCTAACAGCAATTATTGGTTTTGCACAACTGCTTTCCGACCCTGATATGGCTGAGGATAAGCAACAAGTTCTTGAAATGGCTGATGCCATCTATCAAAGTGGTATCCGTTTAGAACGCATCGTTGAAAACTATTTATTGTATACCAACCTTCGCCTAATGGAATACAAATCCAATGCCAAAAAAGCATTCAGCAGAGAAAAACCAATTGAGACAAAAAATATGATTGCTACTTTTGCCAAGCAAAAAGCAGAACAGATGCAACGAGTAGATGATTTATTTTTACACCTTGTTGATGCCGATGTACCTATTTCAGCCCGAAATCTAAAAAAGATTGTCGAAGAACTTGTTGATAATGCCTTGAAGTTTTCTAAACCTGGTAGCAAAGTCAAAATTATGACAAATATAGATAGTACATATTTCTCATTGATAATCATCAATAGTGGACGTGGAATGACAACAGAACAAATTAGAAATATCGGGGCATATATGCAATTTGAGCGAAAACATTACGAACAACAAGGCTCAGGTTTGGGGATAATCATTGCCAAACTCCTAGCTGAACTTCATGATGGTGATTTGACTATTGAAAGTAAGCCTAATGAAAAAACAAAAGTACAAATTAGATTAAGAACATACCTCTAGTTGGTGTCATGAGCGGGTTTATGGTGATACAATATTTGTTTCAAAATTATCATAAGCTACATCTAAAGTTCTGCCATCTTCAAGTTTGATTTGGTCAGCACGTATCCAACCAAACTGACGTGTGTTCAAGAGTCGGACATAGCCCCATTTTCTATCGGATTGAGGGTCGGCTGTATTACCTTGCCATTTACCAAATAATTCGACAACCGCATTATGATCAATAACCGGACCTGGCACAGGCTTACCTGTGATTTCAGGGCGGACTCGCAATTGAGGGAGTTGGTTGCGTCCTGTGCTAAAAACTAAGGTAATGGCATGAGCTTTCGGCGGAACATCAACGTCAAATTCAATTGGTTGGCTTGTTAAGGTATTGTTATTCGAGTAAATAAATTTAGCCACAACAGTGTGTTTTCCTGGTGTCAATGGCGTACCAACTGTGGTAAGTTGCCATGTAAATATGCCATCAGAATCAATATCCATTTTCCCCATGACGGCTCGCTCATCGTCGACCCAAATCGAACCATTAATCCCTTCAATGTAGTTGACTGTACCTGTCAATGTATCAGGCATGTCGAAAAGTATCGGGAAGTTAATGCTTTCTATGACTGCCGCACTTGTTCGTTCTAAATCGACACTCAAAGCTGTATCTGATTCTGGTAAAGAACTTGTGGGAGAGGAGAACATCGGTGTAATCTCAATTGATGTTGTCATGACTTGTAAAGGTGAATTGCCATTTGCTTCTGTTGTTTGTTCGGGAGTTGTTTCGATGATGTCATCATCTTGAGGACGTTCTGATATCATGTCAGCAAATATTTCAATAGGGCTCTCGACACTGGTTGGTAATAACTGCCCATTGAAATAAAGCACTGTCATAATCACAACGGCTAATGCAACTGCACTGACCAACAAACCGAACCGAGCCCAAAACGACCGTCTAGGAATAACAGCAGTTGGTTGAGAGGATTGATAAATTACCAATGAAGTAGAAATAGCTAATGCCTCTTGCACCGATTCCATGACCTTGCCGAATGGGTCTTCGATATTTAATCGCTCAACCGTTGCTCGCACATGTTCTTTTGAAGTTCCTTTATTAGCATAATTTTGCAAAGTCCTGATAATTTTTTCAGAAGATGATGCCATCCGCCATTTTTGCCTTATGTTCAAAGGCTGTTGAGCAATGCGTCGATACAATTGGTCAGCCTCCATCATGCGAATAATCGTCGGCGAGAAGTTGACATCTTGTGCCGATTGCAAATACGTAAATTCGGCAAAATGCCGTGTCCGTCGATTTTGCAACAGATTGATAAATTGTTCATCTATCAAATGTGGCGGAGGTATTTCGGTCAACAAATCATCAATTGCGGCGTATCGTTCCTTTTGCAAAAGATGACTGTTATCCAGCACATCTCGAAATTCGTGCCACCATGTCGATTCAGGGGAAGGCAATTCGGCAACTGGCTTAACCAAATCTTGCTTGTGATAACGTACAGAGTCTGGGATAGATTTGGAAAAACGTTCCTTTAACTTTTTGTCCAAATTGCGAGCAGGTACATAATCAGGGCGTTCCATTAAAATTTGTTCGACCATGTTCATTGCCTGAACCGCCAGACGATAAAACGAGGTATCTTCGCTATCATCCCCATTTACTTCTTGAGTCAGATGAGCTAATTCGTACAATTTTTTTGCCTTATTCAATCGTTCTTCGACACTTTGAAAACCTTTACTAGGAGATTGGATTTGTTGATGTGCCAACTCAAGGCGGCTTAGTTGTTGAGCCAAGTAATGACTTTTGGGGGCATGAGTTTGGATTAATTCCTGATAAGTTCGATAAGTTTCGATGTTAAAACGCGTTAAGGCATCATCTGCTTTGACTACCCAATGCCGATAAATGCGTTCGGTGTCATGATGAAGTTGATTTTTCATTGACTCTAACCAAGCATCAACTGATAACGAATCATTACTGGCAAAGAGGCATGGGGCTATCAGCCGTACTAAATTTTCCAGTTCCACCGAATAAAGCATGTCGGGTTGACGTAATAATGGCTCACCAACTTGGCGAATGAATGACTCGTAGTGTTGCAATGTTCCCGACCGTTGCAACATTGAATTCATAACTTGCCATGCCTGCTGATAATCTGTAGCCTGAACCGCATTTTGAAAGGCATGTAAATCATCCGTATCTAGCCACAATCTATCAAATTCAGGTAGGACAGGCATCTTGTCTGGCGATATTCTGTCTGTTTGCATAATGGCATGTGGATTGGCACATGCCAAAACAGTCTTAAGTAGGTCAGTAGCTTCTACTAAATTGGGAGTGAGGTCTGTCAAATACATCTCGATTTTCGACAAGGCAAATTTAATAACCGCTTGATTATCGGGCATTTCGAGAAGTGCCTGTTTCAAAGCGGCTTGTTTTTCCATCGAAGAGCGAGCCAAATTAAAATCGGTGGTCAATTGGTCGAGGATGTCATGCTGACGAGATTCGGTTTTAGCAAGATGAGCAATTTCATCGCTACGGCGGGCTAACCATTTGGGATGCAATGCAATTTCTATATCCTGCCAGTACGTAATTTTCGTTACTTGTTTTTGAGCATAATGATAATGGTCGGCTGATTTTGCTAGACTGGTTTCATGCTTTGCCATGTCAACATAATATCTTACCGTAGATTCTGCCAATAACGAGTCTAATGGTTTGGGGAGGGGATGATGAGGAAACGAGTTCAAAAGGCGATTGAAATAATGAAATGCCTGACTTGGTTTTTCATCGTTCAGAGCCGTAATGCCCGATTCCAAATCTGTTTTGATGGGCGAAAATTTGCCCCGTTCGGCTAACATTTTACCCATCAACGCACTTTGAAGCCAACGCCAATAGGATAGATTTCCCGTTTGTTCGGCAATTGGTTGCCAATGTTCGACGGCTTCATTGTATAATCTTTTCTTGTAAGCATCTTCACCCGTCAACCAGCCATGAATATTTGGCTGAAATTTTTCTCTTAAAATTGCCACATCAGCCAGGTTCGTATCTGTTTCGCCTGCCTTTTGGCGACATGTTGCCACATCAACCACAAAAGCAATTTTGTCATGTTCATCGGCATGGCGTAAGGTTTCGACCTCATCAATGAATGCCTTACCATCTTTTTCGTACAGGGTTTGCAACCAAGTAATATCTTCATGCATTTCGGTGATAGCGGCATAGCCACCAAAACCAGCCGTTAAGGCTTTGATGATAATTGTGCGACAAAGCTGAGTTAAGCCATGCCATAAGTCATGACCTGCTCGCCGTCGTAAGTCGCCTTCAGTATCACCAATTTGGGCAATTTTAGCTGTGGTTAAACGATACAAGAATATACCAAGCCGATTGATGTCATGACTGTAATGTGGCGGATTGGTGAGTCGTATTACTTGGCTGACATCATCTACATTAGCTTCCGTATCACTAACACCATGCCAATTGATAATTGTTATTTGTCGTGATGATTCGTCCCAAAAAATGTGTTTCAATTGCAATGTGGGATGACTTCGTTGTAATTTTTCATGCAGAACACGGATTACCTGACACACTTGTGAAATGATGGTTATACTGTCCTGTTCTTGCTGATAATATCCTGGAGCGTCAAAACTTACTTTGATAGTTTTTCCTGCATTATCATTCCAATTCAAAGACTGATAGCATGTCTCTAACCATGTCATCAACGGCACACCTTGCACCGCACTTTGCACAATTAGATGTTCGGGGTCAAAATCTAAAGGAGTTGGCACATAATGCGAAATGTCAGTATGAGTCAGTGCTTGTAACATGTCCCATTCATTTTGAAATTGAGTTACAATACGGGGAGGCATGTCGGGACGTAATATTTTAAGCACCACTTCTTGCCCCTGTTGGTCATGGGCAAAATAAGTTTGAGTGGAAACGTTTTTTCCTAATTCTGTTTTGGGAAAATATGTTCTGTAGTTGCTTTTATTGGTTAATATTGCCATTACTCCTATTGTAGCATCAATTTTAACATTTTAAAAATTCACATCTTTATTCAGTCCATTTTTTCCCTACATTATTCCGTCATAAATACTACGATTTAACCACTACCTTTTATCAAGCAAAAAAATTCGTTTCATTTCTAATAGTTCTCCACTCCGACAGATTCCACAGATTTAACATCTGCCTTGCCCATTCTGCCAAGTAATTCATTTGATTAATGACTGATATTTTTTCTATATGTGCCAATTTTTCACCATTCATTTTGACAACTAAGGCAATATTCTTATAATTTCGGTATGGTTGTAGCAAGTGCATTATACCGTACCGTAGAGTATACTATTAAAAATATTCCCCTGCTAGTTTGAGCTATTCTTCTTGTCCTTGTTTTAGCGACGATTGCTGTTCAGGTTTCAGATACCTATTATAGCAAAATCTATAAAAGAGAGGACAATCCCGTTATTCGTCAAGTTAGAACAGAGGTACAAATAACAGATAAAGATCCATGCGATATTTTAAACGAAATGTTGTCCCAAGCAAAAAAGGCAAAAGAGGTGACGCATGCTGAAATGGTATTCTGCCCATGCAATTATGTTTATGAAATTTCAGGATGGTAACCAAGACATCTATCGCATTATGGAAAATGTTATCTTAATTTCAGCCGAGACCGATGAAGAAGCTCAAAAAAAAGTTGGAAAACGAGCTAGAAAAGATGAAGTTGGTACTGATAGAGATTATACCTACGATGGTCGTCCTGTCACCTGGGAATTTGTAGGTTTACGTAAACTAATCAGCTGTGTTTTTCCAGAAGAACACCCCGACGATGGCACCGAATTAACCTACTCCGAAATGGAAGTCGCCGACAAAGAGTCTTTTGATAAATTAGTCAATGGTGATATTGTTACAGTTGTCTATTACGATGCTTGATTAATCGGTAAGTAATTTCATCGGAGGGTGGTCAACAGTGAAAGCTTGCTTTGACAGTCAAGACAAGAAATGTTTTTGAAAACCTTTCTTGTCTGACACATGGCTTTCACAAATTTTTTTGCTTGATTACCTACTCGCTCAATAAACCGACAACAGAATTATCCCCAAGCGTAAACTTAAATGACTTGGGGCGTATCGGTGAGCGATGAATAATCACATCTCGCCCAATCAAACTATCTTCAATTCGCCTGCCGACATTACGGATTTGGCTGTTTTCGAGAACAATTGAACGTGAAATTTCGGCATTCTCAACTAAGCAATCATGATAAATGCTGGTGAATGGTCCCACAAAAGCATTAACAATGCGAGTATTTTCGCCGATAATTGCTGGTCCTCGAATAATGCTATTAATAACTTCCGCTCCTTTTTCAATCATTACACGTAAATCAACTTCACTGCTACGGTCAATATAACCATGAATATGATATTCCAACTCTTCCAAAACGCGGCAATTTGCCTCAATCATTTCGCCCGGCTCGCCTGTATCAATCCACCATCCCCTATGAATGTAGGCATGAACATCGTAATCATGGTCAACCAACCATTGAATGGCATCGGTAATTTCGAGTTCGCCTCGCCAACTTGGTCGGATGCCTCGAACTGCCTCAAAGATATTTTTATCAAACATATAGATACCAACGAGGGCTAAATTACTTGGTGCTTCTTTCGGCTTTTCAACCAAATATTCTACCTGTCCGTTTTCCTTTAAGACAGCCACACCATATCGTTCGGGGTGATTAACGCGGGTGAGAACAATTTGAGAGTTGTAATCACTATCGGCAAAATCGGCAATCAAGGGGCTGATTCCACCTTGAATTACATTATCCCCTAAGAACATGACAAAACGGTCTTCACCTAAAAAATCTTGTGATATTTTCACGGCATGGGCAAGTCCTAGCGGGGCAACTTGAGGAATGTAGGTAATGTTTACATTCCAGCGGCTACCATCGCCAATTATTTTTTTTATTTCGTTGCCTGTATCACCAATAACAATCCCAATTTCACTGATTCCAGCATCTCTAATTGATTCAATGACCCGTACTAAAATGGGCTTGTTGCCTACAGGAATTAGTTGTTTGGCACTGGTAAATGTGAGTGGGTAAAGTCGTGTTCCTTTACCACCTGATAAAATCAGACCTTTCATTTTTAATTTTCCTTTCTATTTCAGTTTTAAAAGTTCAAATGTGAATATCAAGCTTTTACTTCGCCGTCAAGACTGCTACCCCTTGCCAATCATCGGGAACACCATTTTGAATAAAGCCATCAATTCGTGCCTTGTATAACTCGGCGGTGTAATCTTGAGGATGGGTTGCCAAGACCTTTTCAAAATATATCCTTGCCTCATCAAACTCACCATGCTGATAATATCGCAAACCCTCTTCAAAATCAAAGCGGGTCTTTTGTTTGAGGACAATCCTTTCCTCTTTTTCACCATCCAAAATTTCATGAATATCTATCGGCTCAACGCGTCCCTTAACGATAACTCTATCCAAAAAACGAATATTGTATTGGTGGTTATCGCCTAGATTTTTCAGCGTTTCACCACTAATCACCAATGAAGCTCCGTAGAACTTGGTCAATCCTTCCAAACGTGCCGTCAGATTGACATTATCCGAGAAAGCGTCGCCCTGCATGCGTCCTACTTCGCCGACCATGCCGACCATCATGTGACCGATATGGATACCAATGCCAATTTTAATTGGTTCCTGACCTTTTTCCTGACGTATCGAGTTAAAAACCATGACCTGTCGCAATTTGATAATCGCCGCTTTAACGGCATCATCGGCACTATTGGGAAAAACAGCCATCATGCCATCTCCTAAATATTTGACGATAAAACCATCATGTTCTCGAATGATAGGGCTGACATAGTTGAGGTATTCATTGACAAAATCAAAGTTTTCTTGGGGAGTCATCTTTTCTGATAAGGTGGTAAATGAACGAATATCAGAAAACATGACCGCCATTTCCTTGCTGACATGGTCTCCAAGATGAACATCAACTATGCTTTCCTTATTTAGAAATTCGAGAAATTCATAAGGCACAAAACGCCCATAAGCGATATTGATTTTTGCCAAGCGGATATGAGTTTGAATACGAGTTAATAGTTCATGCTTCGATATTGGTTTGGTCAGATAATCGTTTGCCCCTACGCCAAATGCCTCAACCAAATCAGTGACTTGATTTTTAGCAGTCAGCATGAGAATCGGCGTTTCATGAGCGGGGTACAGTTCGCGTATTCGTTGGCAGACTTCGTAGCCCGACATACGCGGCATCATGATGTCCAGCAAAATGAGGTCAAATTTTTTGCCATTTTCGAAAGCGGCAAGTGCTTGGTAGCCATCACTTGCTTGAGTGATACTGTAATTTTGAATGGATAAATGATTAACTAAAACTTGCAAATTGACTGGCTCATCATCCACTATCAGAATATTGAAAACCCCATTTACTGAGGACATGCCTCCGATTTTTTCAGCTATTTCCTCATCACGCAATAACGTTTCTTGTGTTCCTTCTAATTTTGGAGCGTCCATGATATATTGTTTCATATCAGCAAAAGAGTCTTGATTCATTGCAGGCAATTGCAAACAACTGCCATTTTCTGCCATAGCCAAAGGCAGAGTAAAAGTAAACGTTGAACCTTTACCTAGTTCCGACTCCAGCCAAATCTGCCCGTCATGCAAATCAACCAATTGCTTGGTGACAGCTAAACCAATCCCCGTACCGCTATATTTTCTTGCAGTATCACCTTCCACTTGCTCGAATGACTCAAATATCTGCTCAAATTTATCTTCGGGGATGCCGATACCTGTGTCCGAAATAGAGATTGCTAGGTAACTAGGATTTTGGAGTAAGGATTCAGGATTTATGGATTCTGACCCCTGACCCCTAACCCCTGACTCCTGACCCCTAACCCCTGACTCCTGACTCCTAACCCCTGACTCCTGACTACATCATGGCTTATGTTGTTATGAATTTCAATATCCTTTGTTCCAACCAGTGACCTACACAACATTAAAACCACATCGGTTAGACTTCGCATGTCAACGGGCTTAGTATTTAGTTCGAGGGTCTTATGCTTCAATTTGGAGAAATCGAGCAAATCATTGACCAAATTGGTAAGTCGCCAGCCGCTTGAAACAATCATGCTCAAATTATAGACGGTTTGTTCGGGTAGCATGCCCGTAGCACCATCAATTAACGATTCAGCCAAACCGACAATGCCGTTAATTGGGGTGCGTAATTCATGCGAGGTATTCGCCAGAAATTCATCCTTAATCCTGTCAAGTTGTCGTAGCCGTTCGCTGACAATTCGTTCTTGTTCTAGTTCTTTTTCTTTTCGTTCAATCTCCAATTTTTGTTGTGTGGTACGATAACGAATGTACGAAAAAATTAATCCCGCTACGATTAAAACGTAGATGGTGTATGCCCACCATGTTTTCCATGGGGGAGGCGTAATATGCACATCAATGGTTAAGCCTTCTTCACTCCATGTGCCATCATTATTCGCCGCTTTAGCTCGAAACACATAATCGCCCCCTGCCAAATTAGAATAAAGAGCAAAGCGTTCATTTGCATTTGACTCGACCCAATCATTGTCAAAACCTTCCAGTTTGTACATGTACTGATTTTCTAGTGGGTCGGCATAATCCAAGCCTGCGAAATAGATAGTAAATAGATAACTGTAATATGGCAAATCAAGATAGGTTAAAAAATTGGTATCCTCATAAACTAATCCCCCTTCTTCATTCATCTTCTTGAATCTTGTTATGACCACTTGAGGAGCATGCGGATTGTCCTTTATTTTTTCGGGATAGAAAGCATTAAAGCCATTCACTCCACCGAAAAACATTTCACCACTAGGGCTTTGATAAAATGCTCCGCCATTAAATTCGTTACTTTGTAGTCCGTTTTTGTCAGTATAATTACGAAACGTTTCAGTTTCAGGATTAAATTTGGAAATACCATTATTGGTACTCATCCACAAATTGCCTTCCTTATCTCCCAAAATACCATAAACAAAATCGTTGGGCAGTCCATGCTTTTCCCGATATGCGGTGAACTTTTCCGTTTGAGGGTCAAATTTATTAAAGCCGCCGCCGTAAGTGCTAACCCAAATCATGCCATTTTCATCGGCATAAATTGAACTGGTACTATTCTCACTTAAACTGTTTGGGTTATCAGGTTCGTGAAAATAATGCTGGAATTTTTCTGTGTCAGGGTCAAATTTTGTTAGACCTGCTCCCGCAAACCATATCATTCCCGATTTATCCTGATCAATTTCAATAACGGACATATATAGTCTCTCAAATATTGGGAAGTCACTTCGGTAGTGGCTAAATGTTTCAGAATCGATGTCAAACTTCTCCAAACTGTTTCCTGTTCCAATCCAAAGATTACCTGTTTCATCTTCATGGATGGTACTAACTTTATAATCTGCAATGCTATTTGGGTCATCGGGGTCATGTTGATAACTGGTAAAGGTTTCAGTCTCTCTGTCAAATTTATTTAAGCCAGATGCCCCAACCCATAAGTTATGACCACTATCCTCGTAGATTGCCTGGACAAAATTACCCGCTAAGCTAGTTTTATCTTCGGGGTCATGGATATAATGGGTGATGGTTTTTGCTTGGCGGTCAAATTTATTCAATCCAAACGAAGTACCAATCCATAACATTCCTTCATTATCTTCATGGAATGCCCACATGGACTTGTGACTTAATTCATCTAAATAATGATGAAACTCCTCCGTCATGGAATTAAATTTGTTGATTCCATCTAAACTTGTCCCAACCCATAAAATACCACCTCTGTCTTCATAAATAACATTAATTTCACTGTTACTCAAACTGGTAGGATTATTAACACTCGATGTGTAATGACTAAATGTTTCCGTTTCACGATTAAAACGATTAAGCCCTCCCATACTAGTACCTATCCAAAGATGCCATTTACTATCAATGTAGACAGTCTTGATTCCGTTATCGCTTAAACTACCAGGCTTATCATCTTTTTCATAAAATGTAAATAAACCTGTTTCGGGATAAAATTTAAGTAGTCCAATATCAGTTCCAAGCCACAAATATCCTTGCGGGTCTTCAGCAATTGATGTAATTATTCTATCAGTTTCAGGAATAGAGATTAGCGATTCTTCTTGAGAATCAGAATCGGGTATATAATCATGGACAATGAACGTTTCAGTTTCTCGGTCAAATTCTTTTAAGCCTGTGGAAGTTGCTACCCATAGCCTACCATTCCCATCTTCTAAAACATCCTTGATGGTTTGTTTTTCTTCATCAGACTTAAAAAAAGCGAAGGTTATCTTGGTGGGGTCATTTTGTGAAAGTAGGGGTTTATGGCCATAAACCCCTACTTTGTTCAGTCCCATGTCTGTGGAGACCCAAAGTGTACCTGCTTTGTCTTGGTAAATATAACTGACCGTGTTTCCATGAAAACTGTTCGGGTCTTTCTCATCGTAGTAGTAATGATGGAATGTGTTTGTCTTGGGGTCAAAACGATTTAAACCATTTTTATAAGTTCCTATCCAAATAATCCCTGCGGTGTCTTCATAAATCGATGTTATCCAATTTCCCGACAGGGAATTAGAATCATCGGGGTCACGTTTAAAAACTGTAAAATCATATCCATCATACTTATTGAGTCCATCCTGTGTACCGAACCACATGAAGCCTTGCCTATCCTGTAAGATGGCATAAACAGAACTTTGCGACAAGCCATCTCGTATGTTGATATTATCAAAACGAAGTTCGGGTTCTTGAGCATGTAAATTAATGGGAATAAATGCTATAATGAAAATTGCAAATAAAATAATCCGTTTGAGATAACGGGTATGTAAGTTGTTCATGAACTTTACTCCTCTTAAATTTTGGAATCACAAAGCTAATTTTGTGATTCCAAATATTATAACATAATAAATATAAAATTACAACTGGAGCAAAAAAGCTTGCTTTTTTAGTCAAACCAAGGTTTGACGCTCCAGGTTTGGCACTTCTCGTCCACAATTCATCTAGGCTCACTATAATTACGTTGTTTGGATATAAAAGGGTCAAAATATTGTGAAATCAGACGGAATTGGCTATTATCCATTAAGGGTCGAAAATATCACATGACTAATAATTTTTCCATTCTTTATCTTATGACTATCTTACCACCAAAACTGCCAGAATGCGAAGCGGTCATGCAGGAAATAACTGCCTTGCAAACACATTTTGGCGGGGATTTAGTTTATCTCAATCCTAATCAGTCCAGCCCGATTTATATTCCACGCCCGCTTTTTGGTTTTCATAAATTGTTACATCTCCGTAAGCAGGAAAAACAGATTGACATGCACCATCTTTTTAATCCTGACCCATTCCCTTTTGTCATGCTTCGTTTTTTGAAAAAGCCTATTATCTATTCGTTGAGTAGTGGGATTGGTAATGCATGTCCTCCCATTAAATTTTTAAGGTCGCTATCTGCTATAACGGTTTCAGATGAACGGAGTTTTAAGCGACTTCATGCTTGGGGAATTGAAAATGTTTTTTTGATTCAGCCAGGTATTGATGCCAGGCAATTTACATTTTCTCCTTTGCCACTTGATTCCACAATTCGATTAATGGTCGGTTCGGCTCCATGGACAATGGCTCAATTTGAGAGCAAAGGTATTAACATTTTGCTAAAGGTAGCTCAACGAAATCCTGGTATTCATTTGGTCTTTTTGTGGCGCCATGTGTATTTTGAGGAAATGAGAAAACGTGTGCAGCAGGCAAACCTTGACAAACAAGTAACTATCTTAAATGAGCGTGTGGATGTTAATCAAGTATTGGCAAATGTGCATGCCAGTATAACCCTAGCCACAGTCTCAACGATTATCCGACCATATCCTCACTCCTTGATGGAATCTTTAACTGCTGGCAAACCGATTATTATCAGCCATTCCATTCCGATGTCCGACTATATTTTACGGCATGGGGGCGGTATTGTGTTAGATAATATTCAGGTTGATGACATATTGTCAGCCATAGAACAACTGATTTATAATTATGATACGTTGCAACGTCAAACCCATCAAGCTGATTTTTCGCAGAGTCATAAGATTGCAGAATTTCAAACGGTGTATGAACATGTTTGTTCTTAAAATTATATATTTATGACCTTGCAAGGTAAATATGCATGTCTCATTTTTGGCAAATTCGATATACTAAGTTTAAATATGAAACGTGAAGTTCAAACATAACGATGAAAGGAACAACAACTTTGTCATTTACACAAACTATTTCACGCTACAAACTAATCGTAAGTCAAATGGCAATGATGGGACTAATACTCATGGCTTTTACCTTGCGGATTTATCATCTTGGTTATCAAAGTTTATGGCGAGATGAGGTAGATGCTATTCGTTTTTCGGATGGTTCTATTATCGAATTAGTACAAGCTATGACACGTGTTGGACATAATGGTCCTCTCTATTATGTTATGTTACGAGGCTGGCGAGCCTTGACAGGTGATAGTGAATTTGCCCTCCGTTATTTATCTCTTGTGGGGGGAGTATTCATGATTGCCATGACCTACCGTGTCTGTCGAAGATTTACATTTGATTACATGACAGCCTTCCTCACGACCTGTTTGATGACTACTTCTCCTTACCTAATTTGGTATTCCCAAGAAGCAAAAATGTACACTTGGTTACCTAGTTTAGTGCTAGTTAGTGTGTATGCCTATAAGTCAGCTTTATGGGAAAATAAGACCATAAAATGGTGGATTATATTTGTTATTGCTACCAGTCTTTCATTTTATATCCACATCCTATCGCCCTTGATGCTGGGGGTTTATATAGTATGGGCAATTTTGCAATGGGAGCATGTCAAACCAAGACTTAAAGGATGGATGATAGCAATGGGGTCGTTGACCCTACCTTATTTACCACTTGTTATTTGGCAAGGTAATACATTATTGACCACAACAGATTTAGGGCATCAATTTTATCCTTTTATGGAACAGATGCAACTATTGACCCATTTTTATAGTCATGGGGTAATCAAATCGGACTATAGCATTTATTTTATTATTATTGCTTTTACTTTAATTTACTTTGGATTTATGGCTAATTTTGGTGGGCAAGATATCAACGGTCCCGTCCCTACATTACGGCATCGTTCTTATATTTTGTTATGGCTTGTTATTCCTGTATTTGCTATTTACATCATATCCTTACGGATTCCCATTTTTGAAGATAGATATTTGATTTATGTTGTGCCGAGTTACTACATGCTCATGGCACTTGGTCTTGTCGCTTTGATAAAGCGGTTTCATTGGGGAATGATTATTATTTTCCTCATTGTGATAACAAACAATATATTTGAGTTTGATAAGCAAACCCATGCTATCCTCAAAGCAGATTTTCGTAGAGTAGCAACATATATTGCACAAGCAAGTGAACCATCACCATACATTATTTTTCAAATGCCATACTTGGAATATACCTTTCGTTATTATTTCCCTGATTCTTACCATGCAATTGAGGGTCCGTGGACAAATAATGACAAACCAAAAGAAGACCTTGCCCAAGAGATGACTGAACTTACTCAAGACGTTAAAATAGTTTGGTTTGTTGTTTCAGAAGAAACAACATGGGACGAACGCCAACTGACTCGTGCATGGCTTAATGAACATGGTATTTTACTCAATGAGAATCAATTTATCGGTGTAGAGGTATATCAGTATATCTTAGGAGAGTAGTTTTATTTTTCTAAATCTGCTGTAGTCTTCTCCAACTTCGCTTTTAATTCAGCCACCTTTATCAGCATATCTTCTGCCATAATCGCTGGGTGCGGTAAAACATTTTCCTCTGAACCATCATGCACATGATGAGGGAATGTTGCTAAGTTAGCATGATGTGGGGCGT
>NBMH01000055.1 GCA_002084875.1 Anaerolineaceae bacterium 4572_78
TTTTTTCAGGTAGAACATGTAGGAATATGGGACACATGTCTTATCATCGTGTAGGATTTATGCCATAAATCCCTACTTTATGCTGTTAAAAACAATACCCCATGAATGAGATTGAGGTACGAAATCCAATATCCTCTTTAGCATTGAACAGCCCTGACCTTGAAAATGTTATATCACCTAGAGATACTACATGGTCGTTCAATAGTTCCCCCACCTAACACCTTATCTCCATGATAAAAAACAAACCCTTGTCCAGGCGTAATATCTGGTAATGGCATTTCAAATTTGGCATGTAAACGCTTATTCGGTAATGATGTTACCATAGCAGGAACAAGGCGAGATTTATAACGAATTTTACCTTCGACATGGGTGGGCTCTGTGAGGGGACAGCCTGAAATATATGTAACGCTATGAGCCGTCAATTCATCACTCCCCAATTCATTTCGCGTGCCGATGACCAATTGATTTTTGATAGGATTAAGTTTAATTACATACATCTTTTCTCTGGCAATAATTCCTAATCCTTTTCGTTGCCCGACAGTGTAAGCAGCTAAACCGATGTGCTGACCAAGTACCTCGCCTTTGGTATTGACAATATCACCCGCCTTTAAAATATGTGGAGCATGTCGTCTGATAAATCCTCGTTGCCCATCATCGCCTAAAAAACATAAATCCTGACTATCGGCTTTTTCAAAAACGGGCAATTTATATCGTTTCCCGATTTGACGTGCTTCATCTTTGCTGTATTCACCCAAAGGGAAAAGGATGTGAGGCAGATTTTCTTGGTTGAGAGCATGCAGGACATAACTTTGGTCTTTAGATTTATCCACACCTCGCCACAATTCATATTTTCCTTGTTCATTTTGTTTGATGCGAGCATAATGTCCCGTAGCAAAATATTCCGCTCCCATTGTCATAGCTTCGTCAAGAAATGTGCCAAAACGAATATGTCTGTTGCAAATTAAGCATGGGTTTGGTGTCAGGGCATTTTTGTAATTATCAATAAAGTTATCTACAACAGTTTCCTTAAAAATAGCTTTGTAATCTCTCACATAAAACGGAATACCCAATATATCTGCTACCAATTCTGCATCAGAAATAGATTCAGTAGTACAACAGCTGTTATCAATATCGAAAGCGAGGTAAGAAAACCCACCGATGCCATCAGGTTCTGTGGGATGAATTACCACTGTTTGGTTTTCATCTAAATTCATATTACTATTACCAATCCTTTTCGCTTCTTCAATGGTGTCAGCGATTTGACACTGACCTCCACTAACAATTAATAATTAATAAAGTGGTTGCCGTCGCTAATGTTTACCAGAGTTTTCAGCCGTAACACTTCGCCTAGCCCTCAGCGATGTTTAATCATGCCCCGCAGAGTACGGGACTCGGCTAATCCCGTAGTGCCTATATATTTCTGGTAAACGTAGCCCCATCAATCCGAAGATTGGTGGCTGAAGCTAATCAACCTGGGCTCGCTTTCGCAATAGCCCTCCCGATGCCGTTAGTAGCTCAGGTGAGTAGTTGACTTACCGCCTTTATAACTTTGGTTTAAATCGGTTCCCTACCGACAAACTTTCCTCCTAATTTCATAGCTTCTTTGACCAATTCATCATCCCCAACTGATGGTGTATCATTTGAAGAAGCTTGAGAAAGCTGTGGTTCGGGAATTGAATTGGCGGGCGTATTCATTGCTGGAGACTGAAACTCCAATGACCATTTTTTACCGAGCACTCGCCAAGTTATGTATATTGTGTGACCATGAATATCTACCGATTTGATAGCACTGCTAATGAAAAATGATTCGAAATTTACACCTTCTGTACGTAGTTCGGCTAAAATATATTTCCATCGTTTGCGTAATATTTCTACCGTTAAATCATTAACTGGTGGTGGCAATTTGACTGAGCTGGTTTTGCTCACATGTTTGGACTGATGAGATTGCGATTTGATGGGAGATGTGTCGGCAATCCTTTGCGGACTCTGTTTGGTTAGAGATGGCTTTGCCGCCGCTACTACTGGAGTTTGAATTTGGACTTGTGGCTGAGCTTCATTAATCGCCACGTCCACAAAAGCCAGTTCCAACGGCAATTGAGGAATGATTGTCTCCCCTGCTCCAAACTTAAAATCTCTTACCGCTTGACTAAATCGTTTGGTCATGTGAAAAAGGTCAATGGCAGAAATTTCATCCGTTTGTTGCCGCATTGATTCAGCCATTTCGACGGATAAACCTAGCATGACTTCATCTTGACCATGCATAATCAAAAGCAAATCACGTAAATATTCCAATACGGCTAAAGTAAATCGACGCGGCTCGACTCCATCTGCTACCACTTTATTTATCAGTGCAAGCCCGACTGTTATATCTCGTTTGAATAAATAACCGACCAATTTTTGAATGGTCGCTTGATTGACCGTCCCCAAAACAGATTGCACCAAGTCAAGGGTAATTATGTCATGCCCGTAGGCAGTTAGTTGGTCAAGAAGACTAATTGAATCTCGCATTGAGCCGCTTCCCTGCCGAGCAATGTAAAGCAGAGCATCCTTTTCAGCCTTTAAGCCTTCATGCTCCATGATGTATGCTAACCGTTCAGCAACCTTTTCTACGCTGATACGCCGAAAATCAAAACGCTGACATCGTGATAAAATCGTTTCAGGGATTTTTTCAGGTTCGGTGGTAGCTAATACAAAAATAACATGAGGAGGTGGTTCTTCTAATGTTTTTAACAGGGCATTGAAAGCTGATTTTGACAGCATGTGTGTTTCGTCGATGATATAAAACTTTCGCTTGACCTCACCTGGTCGAAATCCGACCTTATCCCGCAAGTCTCGAATATCATCAACACTAGTATTGCTTGCCGCATCAATTTCAATTAAATCCATCTGTCGTCCTTCGGTGATAGAGCGACAGATAGCACATGTATTGCATGGTCTTTTGCCAGTGCCAGTACAATTGACCGCTTTTGCTAAAATGCGAGCCGTGCTTGTTTTGCCCGTGCCACGTGGTCCATTAAATAAATAGGCATGCCCAATACGGTCCATTTCGAGAGCATTTTGTAAAGTTTGGGTAATATGGTCTTGTCCTATAATATCATTAAAACTTTGTGAACGCCATTTACGATAGAGTGCTTGATTTATCATGACACGAGTCTACCACATATCTAAAGTTTAGGCAAGTTAGGATGTTATTTGTCAGAAATTACTGGAGGGTCAAAGCTTGCTTTGACCTGAAAAAGCAAGCTTTTTCGCTCCAAATTTTATCATAAATATGTATTTAAATATTCATAATCGGGAGTCAGTTTGCCATGATATAAAATCAATGCTTTCTTCAGGGCGAATGGCAAATTCAGTTCCTCAAAAGATAGCTTATAATCCGCATTAACTAGGGCGGGGATAAACTCTCTTAATACATGACTGAAATGAATCGATGACTCGCGGGGAATTTCAGTTGGTAATATTTCAACTGCCATGATAACCGGCCCATGTCCTTCAAATCCATCAATTGCTGTACCTGTTTGAGGATGATAAACATAAGTAGGTTGTTCAGGGTAAGTTGGTTTTATAGTGCATTGAACAGCTCCATGTGGGTCACAACTTATGTCACTAATAACTTGCAGACGAGGTTGTTTGTCATCACTCCACATTCTCTGACAATCTTCTAGTGTAATTAGGCGTGGGTATTTTTCATCCCAATAATTACAATTGACTAATACAGTCAAATCATCAAGATATTGGTCAAAAATGCCATCGTATTTTTCTAAGCCATGTTTATAATAGTCATGAAGGTCAAAAGGATAATTAACATCTTTGGGTTTGACAATATGTTTTTCCTTAAAGACTACTTTATAAATTACATCATCGGCAACAGAAGGGTCATTTGCAATTTGCTTAAGTTCATCAGGTGCAATATCTTTGAAAGGAAGAATATCAAAAACATTTTGAGCACCTTGCGAGACATTGCCATAGCCTGCAAAGCCAATCACAAGAGGATGCATTGCGGCTGGTATGCCATGCTTTTTAATTTCTTCGCCAACTTCGCGAATAACATTTTTGGCATCGTCCAAACTATGATATGTCATTGCCTGCTGAATTTTGTTGAATGGATTTTGAATATTCTCTACATCCATGCGTTTTCCCAATGACCACAAAGTGTTTATCATGCCTGACAAACCAGCATAATATCCAAAGAAAACAAGCCTATGATTATTCTCATCAATGATACGTTCGTAATCAATCAATGTTCCTCCAAGTTCCATCATGTGTTTTAGCATGGGCATATTGTAGGTCTGTCCTTTGATGACATGAGAAAAGAATATGTAAAGTTTATCTTGTTCAAAGACATGCATGGGGATTTCCTTAACCCCAAAAATCACAGTACAATCTTTCAGGTCATTTTGTACATCAATACCTTTTTTACGATGTTCGTCATCGCTAAATATGCGTTGCTTACTGGACTGAACAACAATAGAAAACCCGTTCTTATTTAATTCGACGATATCATCGGGAACAAGCGGGGTTCGTTTTTCTGATTTACTTTTATCTTCGGCACGTATTCCGATTTTCATTTTTTCTCCTTGTTTCATGTATGACAGGTATCTTACCTGTCCATGTGTACTACAGGTTAAATTATTTAGCTGTATTTTAACAAAAATGATGATTTAGTGCAAGTTTGTCAGAGCAAGCTTTGACCCTCCAGCAATTGCTATTGGGAATTGCCAAAATTAGGTAGCATGTCGCCAATCAAAAGTACGTTTATAGCCATAATCCGTGCTAAAACTTGAGAATACTCGGTGCGGCAAGCGTCTAATTGAATGTTTGGAAGCACGGGCTAAGGCACGCGTCCCTCGTTGTAAAATACGGAATGGATGATACACTGTACGACATATTTTATCGTACTCATGGATGAATGTCTCAACGCTCATCAATTTGGGATAGTATGTGATATGGGCAGTGTCGTACAGTCGCCATGGAATGTCAGGTATCAAACGATTTTTTTGAATTAACTGGTCGCGGAAAGGTGTGCCTGGATAAGGTGTTAAGACAGTTTGACTCATGCTATCCAAGCCTGCACTCTTAGCAAATTTCCATGTATCCCACATTGTTTTGGGTGTATCTTCATCAAAGCCATAAACAAATAAGCCGACCACTCCAATACCGTGTTTGTGAATTGTGTCAATTGCCTTTTTATATTGGCTAGTGAGTCCCTTGCTTTTGCCCCCCAATTCGTGGCGATTTTTTGGATTGACCGATTCAAAGCCGATGAAAAATTTATCAAGGTGAGCCTCGCGTGCTAAGTCTAGTAATTCTGGATAATCTGTGACCATCATTTCGGATTGAGTTGTCCAACTACGTAAGGGAAGTTTTGCTAATGCCTTGAATAATTTGACAATGTAATCAGGATTCAAGCGAAATGCTAAACCAAAGTTATCATCGGTCAGGAAAAATCGATTGATATTACGGCGTTGAATTTCTTCTATGATTTCTTCAACAGGACGAAATCTCATTCGTCGCCCACTGACTCGAATTGCGGTGCAGAATGAGCAGTTACGTGGACAGCCGCGTGTAATTTCTAATAGTGGTGTCCAATAATGGCGTTCTTCGTCAACTTGGTCAATGACCCTATCAGTCAAGCGAGCGATGCCAGCTAGGTTTGCCCATTCGGTATCATCATAATGTGGTTTTATGGTATCATTCAGCACATCTTGGATAAACGTCGGCCATGTGAAATAAGCCTCTCCCGTGAAAAGAATATCTGCCCATTGCTCGACATGCTCAGGCATCAGCGTGGCATGGGCACCACCCACCGCCACATGTTTTACACCTGCTTTATGGGCTAAGTGCGTAAAGTGTTCAGCCGTTTCAATCGCCAATGTTTTTGCTGTAATCCCCACAATGTCATTAGCCCCTAATTCGGCGATTTTTTCCTCAAGGGGACGATGAATGGTCTCGTCCCAAATTTCAACTTCAATGTCATCAGGGACAAGCGAAGCCAAGCGCATTAAGGTATAGGGTACGCCTGTTGTCTTACCAAATATTATCCCGTCTCGATTAGGTTGAATTAAAACAATTTTTCTAATATCCATAGAAATCAGCCGTTGGAACCCCCCGACTTCTAGTCTGGGGAGGAAAACGGCTTGCCTCCTTTTTTGCCTTAAATCTAGTTTTCTACCCGCCCCACTTTTAGTGGAGCGGCAGGGCTGTTCAATGCTAGTTGTAGTAGGGGCGTACGGCCTACCATTCAGCGTACGCCCCTACTATTCAGGCTGTTCAATGCTATTTTTTCAGGTAGAACATGTAGGAATATGGGACACATGTCTTATCATCATGTAGGATTTATGCCATAAATCCCTACTTTATGCTGTTAAAAACAATACCACATGGATGAGATTGAGGTACGAAATCCAATATCTTCTTTAGCATTGAACAGCCTACCCCACTTCTAGTGGAGGGTTGTTGATATTCGTCTCCTTGTTAAAACCTCAGAATTCTACCATGTACCATAAGAGTGAGCAAATTGTATCATTAACAGTGTGCCTTTAAAAACACATATGATTCTTGAACAAAGTACCTGATTTTGAATGTGTGGCAAAATAAAAAATAAAATCATACTTGACAAAAAACAAAAAATAGTGTATAATGTAACCATTGAAATTCAGATAGGGGCTGTAGCTCAGTTGGGAGAGCGCTACAATCGCACTGTAGAGGTCAGGGGTTCGAGTCCCCTCTGCTCCATCGGAGAAAAACGCATAGTTTGGGGCCGTAGCTCAGCTGGGAGAGCGTTTGAATGGCATTCAAAAGGTCAGGGGTTCGAGCCCCCTCGGCTCCACCTAAAAAGCCACAATAGTTTTAATGCTATTGTGGCTTTTGAATTTCATTTATATTTACGTATGGCACCGTTTTGTGTTTGACTGCCCTACGATTACCCAACGTTAGCGTGACCACAAGGGTACGCTCACGACTATGCATGGACAATGCTTTTGATGCTCTTCCTGAAATTCCCACGAAACCCGAAGTACAAGAATTTCCATTGCATGAAGCAAATCATGCTTTACTTGAGTTAAAAAACCGAAAGATTCGTGGGGCGAAAGTATTGCAAATTAAGTAGGAGCGACAAAACTTGTTTTGACATAAGGCGACAAAGATTCTATGGTTAGGACAAGAAAGGCTTTCGAAAACCTTTCTTGTCTGACCAATGTTTGATGTTCCATTTAAGAAACGACAAAATTAAAACTGCGGTTGTTTCGGCTTATTTTGCAAAACGTCCTCAATCTTTTGCATGACCTCATCAGTCAATTTGGGCACTACATCTAATGCCTGCATGTTACTATGTACCTGCTCCACGCGTGAAGCACCAGTGATAACCGTGCTGACATTCGGATTTTTCAAACACCAAGCTAAAGCTAATTGAGCCATGTTTATACCAAGTTCATTCGCCAATTTGCCCAATCTGCGAATTACTCGTAGCCATTGATAATCAGGCAAATTGAGACGTGAGTCTTCGGGGATGCCGTCATTATATTTACCCGTCAAAATGCCCGAAGCAAGCGGCGACCAAATTGTTGTCCCCAAACCAATTTCACTATACAAGCGAGCATATTCCACCTCCACTATACAAGCGAGCATATTCCACCTCAAATACTTGACGATGGAGCATGTTATACTGCGGTTGTTCCATTGTGGGGGGAATGAGATTGTATTGGCGGGCGACGCTGTAGGCTTCCATGATTTGTTGGGCAGACCATTCACAAAAATAAAGGTCAAGATAATCAACTTGAAGCCGCTTCAGTGCTTGATGACATGCTTCGGTGACATGTTTGCGGCTTAGACCCAATTGAGTTGGTTTAGGGTTGGTGCCGCCTCCCCAAAAGACTTTACTTGAAAGAATGTATGTGTCTCGTTTCCAGCCCATTTCCTTAAGAACTTTACCCATGATGATTTCAGATTCTCCATGGGCATATACTTCGGCATTGTCAAAAAAGTTGACTCCAGCATCATGAGCCGCGACCATGCACTGCTTACCTTTTTCTACATCCAATTGACTGCCGAATGTCACCCATGAGCCGAATGACAAGGCACTCACTTGTAAACCTGATTTTCCTAAACGACGATATTCCATTGAAATTCTCCTTTTATGTTGGAATGAAAAAGCTAAAGATTTTTTAAATCATTTCCCCAAAAATAGCGGATATCCTCAATGCCATGCCGTAGCATAACGATACGTTCGGGCCCCATGCCAAAAGCAAAGCCCGTGAATTCAGACGGGTCATAACCACCATAACGTAAAACCGTCGGATGCACCATGCCACATCCTAAGATTTCCATCCACCCTGTATGTTTACACACGCGGCACCCTTTCCCATGACACAGGATACACTGCACATCCATCTCGGCTGATGGTTCCGTGAATGGGAAATGACTGGCACGGAATCGGGTTGGACGACCTTTGCCAAATATGCGTTGTGCGAAACTGTTTAGTGTTCCTTTTAGGTCAGTCATGGTAATATTGCGACCAACAGCTAAACCTTCCACTTGATGAAACTGAATTTCTTTCGAAGGTGTAATCTGTTCATAGCGAAAGACCATGCCAGGTAAGATTATCCGAATCGGTTCGGGATGATATTCATGCATGGCACGAATTTGTCCTGGTGATGTATGAGTTCGCAACAACACGTTTTCTTTGGTGGTGTAAAATGTATCCTGCATGTCGCGAGCAGGATGATGCGGCGGCATGTTGAGCATCTGAAAATTATACTCATCCAATTCCACCTCACGCGAGCGATAAATTTGAAAGCCCATATCAGCCCAAATTTGATAAATGAGGCGTAAGGTTTGTGTGCTTGGATGCAAACGACCTCTTTCTATGGGACGACCTGGCAGGGTAACATCAATGCTACCTACGGCAAAAGCCTGTTTCATCTCAGATGCTTTGATTTCATATTCCCTAGATTGATATGCATGCTCAAGTTCCTTTTTCAATTCATTGGCACGCTTACCAAAAGCAGGGCGTTCTTCTTTCGATAATTCACCGACCCGCCGTAGCATGGTGGTAATAGCACCCTTTCGTCCAATATATTTCACATGCCATTTATTCAGCATTTCACTATCGGTAATTTCTATTAGTGTGGTCTGTGCTGTTTGACCGAGCGTTTCAAGTTCTTGACGCATTATGTTCCTCCTATATGGCACATGATAGAACATCTAGAACATTTAGGCAAATTGAGTGTACAAAAATGAAAAGGAGCGAAAAAGCGTTAGTTTTTTCATGTCAAAGCAAGCTTTGACGCTCCAATTTATCTTGTCAAAAAACAGCATTGAATAGCTCTGGGGTTAGAGTGGGGTGTGAATAGTTATGTTAGAGTGCTAGGTTGTGCCTCATCACATGGCACAGTAAAGCTGACGCAAGTACCCTGCCCTTGTTTGCTTTCTAGCCAAATTGTACCACCATTATTCTCAATCAATTCTTTACATATCAGCAAACCTAAACCTGTTCCTTTTTCTTTATTCGTGCCGAGTGTTGTATGATGATGTTCAACTTTAAATAAGGTATTAATCATTTCTTGACTCATGCCTATGCCAGTATCAATAACAGCTATTTCGATGAAGTTGGGAATATTTACTTTTGTCTCAATAGTTATATTTCCTTCGCTTGGTGTAAATTTGATGGCGTTTGAGGTCAAGTTGCGAATGACAGTCTCAAGCATGGTTTTATCTGCATAAATGGATATGTCTTCAGAAACAAGGTTTTGTAAAGTTATATTTTTTTCACCTGCATTGAGTGATAATAGCTGAATGATATTTTGAACGATTTTATGCAGATGAAATGTTTGTGGTTGATAGGAGATATGTCCTCGTTGTATGCGTGACCATTGCAATAAATTTTCTAGCAGGCTATATATGTTTTTAGCGGATTCATGAATACTATGTGCCATTTCTTTGATAATTTCATAATCAGTTGATTCATCAACAATAGTGGGCAATAATTCTGACATACCAAGTAATGGCATAAACGGAGCCCGTAAGTCATGGGCGATAATCGAAAAGAGTTTGTCCTTATCAACATTGAGTTTTGCTAATTCCTCATTTGCTTGTTGCAAGGCATGTTCAGCACGTTTCCGTTCGGTTAATTCATTTTTAGCACGGGTATACAAACGGGCATTTTGAATAGCTATTCCAATTTGATTTGCTAAAGAAAGAAATAAATCAGCATCACTTTCATCCAAGCCATTAACCTTATCTTGTTGAACATCCAAGACTCCGACCACATCATCATCAACAATAATCGGCACGGCAATTTCAGATAATACATTCGGGGGAAGTGGTGGATGTGACGAATACGAAGATGCCTTTACATTTTTGACAAGCTTAAATTTACCTGTTCGAGCCACTTGTGCTACTAAACTTTTTTTATGGCTAAGTGGAATACGATAATCATCCTGTTCCATTTTCAGTTTTATTTCTTCTGTACCTTCTACCATAACCAAAAGACTGCTTGTTTTATCAGCAAGATAAATGCAAATATGTGACATATTAAATGCTTCTTGGATACTGTCTACAATGTATTTTAATAAATCTTCCAATGATAAGATAGCAATGATATGTTGCCCCATTTCGGCGCTGGTTCGGATGGCATGGGTTCGATGTTCAACCTTCTCTTCAAATCGGGATAGTAAGTCTGTTAATTGTTCAAGCATTTGATTAAATGAAAATGTTAATACATTAATTTCATCTCTATTTTGTTCCAAATCGGATATCGTAATTTGCTCATGCAAAGGTTGCCAGGCATTAAAATCTCCTTCCATGACCCGTCGTGTAACATCGGTCAAACGGATGATTGGTCGAATGAGAATGCGAGTCGAGACCACTGCGGCTGTAATAACTCCCATGGTAATTATTAACACTAGCCACAAGGTGTTTTTTGTTTGTCTTTCAACAGGTGCCAGAAATATGTCATGCGGTTGCGAAAAAACAATGAGCCATGGAACAGTTTTCAATTTTACTACGGCAACCTGCTCTACTTGGTTTGGATTGTCATGCTGTGTTTTCGCCACGAAAAATTGCGACTTATCCAAATTGGCTAATCCGTTTGCTAAGTCTGGCAAATTAGCCTCAATTTTATCAGGGGAACGTGAAGGCAAATATCTTGCCTTTTTCAATTCCACTATTGTAGAATCAGATAGCGGTGTAACTAACTTAAAAAGAATGGTGGATTCTGTGCCATGTGCTAAAATGAGATAGTTTTCATCCAACAAGATAGCAAATGATTTTGCTCCTGCTAGATTTTCACTTTGGAAGACCAATTCCTGTAAAATCGATAAGCTATATCTCGCCCGTAAAACTCCGATTACTTCACCGATTCGATGGCGACGAATAGGAACACTAACATGAAAATAAATACCGCCCGCCCGTTCAGGAAAATTAACGGGTGATACACTAGAACGCCCAGTTTGAATTGCCTTTTGAAAATATAATCTATCCCCTTCATTATCTCCGATGTTGTTAGACTTAGTATCTAGTATATTCCGACCGTTTATATCCAATAAACCATAAGAATCAAGGTGAAATTGATTATCCTGCCCACGATGTAAAGCGGACAATGTATCAAGCAATTGTGTTTCTAAGTCAGTATTTTGCCGTTGTTCGGGGGGCATGTTCAAATATGTTTCAAAGTCTGTTTTTTCGGCATCGGCTCGCAGGATGGTTTGATTTGCTTTGATAAGGCTGTCAATGCTGGCTGCTGTTTGTGAGGCAGCCACAAACAGCGTTTGATTCGCATGACCATAATTTTGGTTCGAAGGTGATACCTCAAAAATGGTTGTATAAGTTTATCAATCATTTGTTCAACATATTCTGTCATGTATATTTTTAGGGATTGGAACTAAATAACTTGAGCATTGCATAGTAAGTCGTGAATGCTCAAGTTATTTAATTTTCGATACTAAACCCTAAACCCTAAACCCTAAACCCTAAACCCTAAACCCTAAACCCTAAACCCTGGACGATTAGTACTTAAAACTTGTTCTAACATCTCATTGTATATTCGCCATATTTTTTGTGGGTTTTTTCGCCATTGAGGTAATATTCGTAGGTCAGGATTGTTTAATAATTCATCAATGAATGTTTGTGTAGCAGGGTCAATATCAAGTCGCAATTTTGTCAAGGCACTACGTGTAGCAGGCAATCGCCCCAATTTTGGATAAACCTGTTCTTGCATGTCTTCACGAACCACTAACTTGATAAATTCAAGTGCTACATCGGGATGTTTTGTCTCCTTCAATGCGGCATAAATCACATTCCCCACAATTATACTAGCGGGATGTCCATCTTGTGGAATTGGTACAGCCGAATAACGACAATCTTCACAGTCTTCTCGTTTTGCCCAATCAGGATGCCAACTGCCAGCAATTTGATATGCCGATTGTCCATGAAATAAAGCCACATAAACTTGTCCTTCTTCGGGATTAGCAGTTAAGCCAGGTGGTGTGTACTGGTTTAACTGACGAAGAAAAGTCATGACAGGCAGTGCTTTTGGATTATTAAAATAAGGTTCTGTGCAATCATTGCGGCACAGTGAGGCATCAGTTTGAGCCAGAAAAACTGCAATACGAAGTAATCCACCCGTTAAGGGACCAACTGGTCCCTGCAAACTGTAGCCGTAATAATCACCATCTCCCTTTTCAGTGATAGTTTGAGCATGCTCTAAAAGTTTGCTCCAACTATGAGGGGGAGTATCACAATCTAGTCCAGCTGAAGTTATGACTTTGCAGTTACGCTCAAAGACGAACACTCCAGTAAAGGCAGGTACTCCATATAGTGCACCGTTGTATTCGGCACCTTTATAAGTGCCTGGAATGATGTCATCTTTTATATCAGCAATTGCCTCATCGACGGGCAGTAAATACCCTGCTTCTGCTAACTGCTGAAAATAACTTTCGCCTATTACAATATCAGGTGCTGTACCTGCTTGTATGGCATTTAACAAGTTTTGGTGCAGTACTTGGTCCCAGCCTTGATTTTCTATGATGACAGTTACGTTAGGATGTTCGATTTCAAACTGTTCCTTCAAGTACATGCCATGCTCTGCCGACCAAATGACAAGTTCTATCTCTTCTAATGACGTTGTTTCTTCCAACACCTCCGATGTTGAGGCGGGTGGCGGCGATGAGTTACATGCCACCAATCCTAGTACAAAAATCAATGAGATGATTAATGTTATTTTATTATATGTTTCCATATTTTTTCTCCTTTTCATAATTCATGTAATTTTTTGGACAGTGCCCTATAGTTAAAATTCATCAACGATGATTGCTACTGCGTCATGAGATACCCAACCTTGTAATTGATTACCAGGCAATGTTAAACGTACCCAATCCTTTCTAACTTCGATAACTCGCACTTCTGTACCACTGTGCAAAGTAAATTCGGTGACATATTGGTCACCTGGACCACTGGTTATATCGACTGCACTAGCGATAATTACTCCTTGTGGTTGGGTGATTTCTTCATACAAACGCATCCCAAATAACGTTATACTAAATACCAAAAAAACAGCAATACTGATTAATGTGTATTGCAACACCAAACGCAAATTATCATTGTGAACAAAAACATGGGAATAAATGATAAAAAACAACGCTAGAAAAAACCACACATTTAAGGCAATGATTGCCATTTCATTAACGGTCAGCCATCGTTGAGTTAATTTGGTCAGCCGACTAAGAAATAACTCCCCTTCAATATTAATTTGGTCTTTTGTCTGACTACGGGCTAAGGCAAGATTAGCCTGAATATCAGCATCACGTGGGGACATCTTTTCGGCGAAACGATAGTTAAGAATAGCCTGCCCCAAATCACCTTGCTTGAAATAGGCATTACCTAAATTAAATGAAATAACGATGATACGAAATGTCATGACTCGAATTCCTTTTCCAAAGCATCAATCAATTCTACTGTTTTGTCTAACAGACGATTAGCTTTGATGCTGGTATTTCCTTCAGGAGCAAAACGCCCCATATCACTTTCAGCTAGATAAGCCTGAATTTGGCTGATACGTTTATGTGAAACCCCATGTACTTGTAACATGTCAATCATAGCAGTTTGAGTTAAGCCCGTCATAGATTGGTTACATTTGTCGCTTAAATAGGTCAGAATTATATCACCTGTTGCCTGATATAAATCGGTGCTATTTTTATTGCGGGCAGTCTTCAATGTCTGTTGGGCATTTTTAGCCGCATTTAAGCGGCGGATAACAGCAATGTTACTACGTGCATGTCGTTGCCATTTTTGCCATGCAAAATTAACAAAGAGTAACATGCCTGGTATTCCCCAAGTAAACCAATACCACCACCGCTTTGTCAACGACTCGTTACCTGAACTTAAAACAGGTGGGACCGACTTAACATGACGAATATCGTTTGCCTCTCGCTCTATTATTTCACGATTACTATCAAGCACAATAGGCGTGGGAGCCTCGCTGGCACCGAGAGCTATTGAAACAGGTATCGGGTCAGTGCTGGTCGTTTCGTATGTACCTGTAGTAGGGTCAAAGTAGGTATACGAGATGGGCGGGATTGTAGCTTCGCCTGCTTCACTCGGCACCATCAATCTCTCATAAACCCTACTACCTGTCAATTGATTGTCTTCAACAGTAGTATTAATTGTCGCCTTTTCATCGAAGGTACGCCAGCCATCCGTTTCAATCCAAATTGGGTCAGGCAAATTGGCGATATTGCCTTTTCCATCGAGGGTTACAATTAAAGTTAATGGTTCGTTGACTTTCCCTTGTCTGGAATCTACTGTTGACATGATGTTAAACTGTCCCACTGCACCATTAAAATCATCGGGAGCATTCTCAGGCATGTGTTGCACATCAAGAGTCACTTTATCGGTATGTAACATTCTGGGTGCCTGAAAAATACTTTTCCGAATTGCTAAACTAGCAGGTTCAATATCAACGCTTCCAGCCAATGTTGGAAATAAAATAGTATGGAGTTCAACCACTTCGTAGCGTCGTCTATCATTCATGATAGCATATCTGTTTTGGTCGTTCTGTGATTCACTCCAAAAACCCTTAAACGAAGGTGCGGTATAATTTGGCGAGTCAGTCAAACGGATACTGTAGTAAAAGCGGAAGGTGTAAATAATCTGTTCACCAAAATAAGGTGTTGGATTATCAACTTCTGCTTCAATAAAAACATCTTGTCCTTCTAAAACACCAGGCGAAGGCATGTTTGAATCTGGGACAGGAGAGGACTGACTTGGAGTCGTTCCTTGTGTTACAACAATGTTAATTGGTTCAGTGTCGTAGGTCTGCCCATCAATGGTAACAGTAATTGGTGGGATAATCAAATCACCTGCCATAGTCGGCTGTAACTGGTAACGATATGTTCCTTTTGAACTTATGACATTGTTTACCAAACTAATTTGAGATGAAGTACTTGTCCCTATAATGTCAAATCCATCCAACGAAGGTAAAAACGGTTGGGGAGGATTCAATGATTGTGACTCAACTGTTACCGTTAGCAATAACACTTCTCCAGTTGCCAAATTGGCATGGTCAACTTGAGCTGTGATTGGATTTTGGGCATAACCAACCAAGCTTATTGATACGATGATGATTATTGTTAATATGAAAATAAAACAGATTTGCTTCATCAGACATCGGTATTTTCCACTGTATACTGCATGCAAGATAAAATCTACAACCACATGCAATCTAATTTTACAACACAATTGCTGTTATGGCAATTTTGGAAATGAAAATTAGGAATGCAAAATCTTTTTCGCTTTCCCGCAAAAAATTGCGGACTCCATGTTTTTGCGTAAGACTTTTAGCCTATTTCTACCAGTACTACCACACAATGGAAAACACCTACAAACTTTACATATCATTACTGTTGAGTTTGTTACATAAAAATAGTAAAATGTAATATAACATTATGATGAAAGGAGGTGGTTAAAAAACACATTACAAGATTTTATACCCCACCCCTAGCCCCTCCCCTACATCGGAGAGGGGAGAATCTTACTACCCTTTCCTTGTAGGGAAGGGTCGGGGTCTACTAACAAGGGGAGTGAATAATTACCTACAAAGTTATGTATTATCTTCGAGGAACAAAGTACCTTGAAGGAGTCGGCTATCTAATTATTATTTTATAAATTATAACCATTTAGGAGATTATGATGAATTTGAGAACATTTTTAATGATTCTTGTTAAGAAACGGCTTTTGCCTGTTTTGGCATTGCTGGTTTTGTTTGGGGCAAATACAGTGGGGACGGTGAATGCTCAAGACCCACAATTATATGAGCAATTTACGTTAAGTCCTTATAGCAGTTGGGGACTACCTGGTTCAGATAGTCGTGTTGTACCACAAATAATAGTTAGCAACCAACAAGCTACTACGGATCTAATGATACGACAAGCAGATAACATGCGTAGTATCACAATTGCTTTTGACTACAATAGTGATGTTGTTCAAGTTGCTAGAGTGAGACCAGGTACTCTTTTTAATGGTTTAACTCAAGGAACAAATTTTGATATAAGAGTGACTAGGAACGTGACAGTACCTCGCAATAACACTGAACCTGTAATTGGTGCATGGGATGCGAGACCAGTAGAGCAGCCGCCGACAGTGGATATGCGGACATACGCAGATATATTTTTTCTTAATCCAATGGATGAATTGATATTCCGAAGTGGTTCATTAATCAGTATTGATTGGAACATACAAAACATCGCTAGCGATAATACAACTCCCATTTTCTTTACAATGCTTGCCCCTACAGATATAGGAGGCCGTTTAATTAGACCATGTGTTGGGGATGTTGGAGTTCCTAATGGTGGAAACTTTGACTGTTTTTTTGTAAATAACAATCCTTTCTTTTGGTTTTTAGCTCCTACATTTGCCGCACCTCCGCCTCCTCCTCCCTTGCCGTTTAACGCCGGTCCTATTATTGGACGTTTAACAGTGGCACCATTTGCCAACCCAAATGCTAATCAACTTCAAATTCGTTTACAAGGGTTAAGCCCAGAGTTAAATCCTTTATCACCACCAAAACCTACAAGAATAAATGGTGTGACTGTTATTATAACACAAAATGGTGCAACAGTCGGTCCAGTTGGTGGACCTGATAGTCAAGGAAGAGTAGATATACCTGTACCTCCACCTTATGACAGTATTATCGTTAGAAGGGCAGGCTATCTTGAAGCTCGGGGAACAAATATCAATAGTATATCTGAGGTTGTCCTTCTTGCGGGCGATGTTAATAATACTAAAACAATTGATATTGCAGACATCACCTTTGTAGCAAATCGTCTTGGAATAGATAGAGCAAATAATCCACAAATTGTAAATCTCATTGATTTCAATGGCAATGGTGTAATTGATATTGGAGATTTAGCTATTGTGGCAAGCAATTTCCCCACGTCTGCACCATCAGTTATTCCATTTGATAGTCCAGGATTGGCACAAAACTAATGCTTATTCACAACATTGTTACATAAACCAACCTTATCACTTCAAAAGCCCTGACATATTTCTATAACATGTCAAGGCTTTTTCGGTATGGGTCGAATGATTATGAGGTTTTAAGATAGATGATACCTAACTCCCAAACACTCCACCGACAAAATCAGTTGATCCTCTTGCGAAATCAGTTGCTGGCATTGCTCTTTTTCCTGCAGGTTGAATTTGGTTTAAAATCATTGTTCCTTTTCCAGTAGCTACAGCAATTTTCTTGCCTAACTTGAACACCTGTCCTACTGACATATCCCCTTGCCAATCATGTACAGGAGAAACTGAAATAATCTTAATTAGCTTGTCATGCCAATAGCCAAATGTACCGGGCCAAGGATAAAATGCTCGTACATGGCGGTCAATCTCAATAGCACTTTGTTGCCAATCAATTAATCCATCTTTTTTCTCAACACGCGGAGCCAAAGTTGCTAAGGTATCATCTTGAGGTTCAAGGGTGATATTTTGCTCAATCCAATCAAGCAAAGTGTCTATCAATAAGTCGGCACCGAGATGGGCTAATGTTTCAGTCAAGGACTGCCGCGTGTCGTTTACTGTAATTGAGATAGCACGTTTACGCAGAATTGCTCCTGTATCTAACCCTCTAGCCATTTTCATTATCGTGACTCCTGTCTCGGCATCACCGGCTCGAATGGCAGCTAATATTGGTGCTGCTCCACGCCAACGCGGTAGTAATGAGGCATGGATATTTAAGCAACCAAGCTTGGGCATAGCCAATATGTTTTTCTTCAAAATCTGCCCATAAGCAACCACTATTATTATATCACCTTTGGGGCGGTCAGGCTGAGTGACCACAGAAACGATATTATACTTTTGATTTAACTTATTTAGAGTAGGTACTGCAAAATAAGGCGTACCCATGAAAATAATTCTAGGACTCATATTTTTCACAATTTACTGCCTTCAGGTACACTGTTCCTAGAAGATAATATGTCTCCTACGAGGTATTTTATTCTTCGTAGGTGGGTTGAGATATTTAAGAAGTTCGCAATTTATCTCTCAGCCACACGATTAATCCCAAGCCTATACCAAAAGAAGTTCCAAACAAAATAGATTCTAGTGGACCAAAAATCACACTCACATCGCCTTGTACTTTACGGGCGATAATAAAACCTGCAGCTCCATTTTTCATGACAACTTCACGGGCAACTAAGCCTCCTACGGCTCCTTGGTCAATTGTAGCATCGCCACGAACCAAAAGCCCCTTTGCTGATGATTGGTCTAAGGTAACATCACCGTCGGCAATAACGGCTCCTACTTGGCTAGAAATTGTTTTAGCATTTGTTGTTTGAACTAAAACAACCCCTCCCTGTGTAATATCAAGGTTGTGAGAATTGACATGTACTACACCGCCTTGCCGCACAATTGTTTCCGCACCATTAACATTTTGTACACCGCCTTGTCGCACCCACACCTTATCTGCTTGGACGGTCTGTACACCGCCTTGTGTGATATTAACATCTGTGGCATGTACATCCCTTGCTCCCCCCATTTTGATGGAAACAACTTCTGCCTCAACATCATTCACGCCCTTGCGTTCAATGGTGACCTTACTACCGAGTTCTTCAGTCATGATTCTATTCCTTTTACCAAGTTTAACGAACTAATGAGTTGGTGAGCTGGTAACTCAATCAACTCGTCAATTCATCAACTTATTAGTAATTATTCACTCCCTCTCGTTTAGTATACCCCAGCTACTTCCCTTCGATAAAGAAGAGGAGTAAGATTCCCATTCTCCTATGGGGGGAGTGGGAGGGGTGAAAGGTTACACTTATCAGCTTTTAATTAAGCACGACGTTTTTTGACACGTAAGATGGCGGCACGCAACCCTTCTTTTTCAATCTTACCAGCTCGAGGTTTACGTACTCTTGGAGTTCGTTCTTTCTCCACCTTCTTTTCAGTCATCCGAATTGGTCTACCTTCTATCACCGTTAAAACTTTTTCTGCCTCATGTAAAAGGCGTCTCCGCCATTCTTGAGGAGTTGGATAAGGACAAGGTATCCCTCCATCAATATAGTCGTACATACGCATGAGCGTATCACGAATTTTTTGTATATCAGTTGGATTGAGGTTGGTATTCATAGAAACCAGCCGTTGGAAACCCGATCTCTGGTCGGGAAGGAAAACGGCTCACCCCCTTTTTTACTTGAAATAAATTTTGCTACCGTTAATTAAGGTTGCTATTTTTTTGAATTAATTGAGAAACCAGCAAAACTCAATCTTTGCTTTGACACAGGTAAATATCTCCTCAATAATATTATAGAGTGGTTTACATATCAGAAGTACTGGCTTAACCCCTTTAAACCTGTTTAACACTGACCGCAGAATATGGGACTGGAGAATCATCCCATGGTGCCTATATATTCACTCATAACATAGTCTTCAATGGCAGGATATAACCTTATGCTCATCAGGCAGGGTGGGCTCTTGGCACCGCCCCTACACAACACTAAAGACTTAGTCTGGTCAACTTGGAGCTTGTAGAATTGTTCTTACAAGCCCCCGACTTCTAGCCGAGGGTCGCTGACCAGTTTTTCCTACAGATACAATTAAGTCCTATTAACATTGTAATATGATTCGGCTATTTTTTAAGGAATAACCTTCAAAAGCAAAACTAATTTTATACACAAATTTAGTTATGTCAAATAAAACAGTTTTCGTCAATCAACTTGCAAATAAGACCATAAATTAATTATAACAGAAGTATGGATATTTTTGCAATGTTTTGAGTAGTTTTTTAATATTACCATTAATTTTTTGATTTGGAAAGTTTACTAGGACAATTCAATATAACCAGCTAGGCGTATAACGGAGAAACCATGTGTTAATTTGCTCAAATTGCCCTGTAACCAGCAGGTAACCAATTCCAATCAAAAAAACAGCACTGGTAATTTCTATAGCATGGGCGTATTGATTCATTTTTCTTAATAGTCCAGTGGCACTGGTCACGAAAAGTGCTGTTAGCAGAAAGGGAATACCTAAGCCCATTGAGTAGAAAAAGAGTAAGGTAAAAACTAAACCAATACTTTCTCCTGTAGCCGCTACAGTAAGGATACTGCCAAGAAATGGTCCAATACATGGAGTCCAGCCTGCGGCAAAGGTCATTCCAAATAATCCCGAACGGATATAACTTGGACTTGAATCAGATTTACCTCCCATTTGAAGTCGTCTCTCTGGCAAAATGAGCATGTCCAATTTAGTGTTCAATATCTGGAAAAAGTCACCTACTTTTTTTATGGAAGGCATGTTCAGTTTGTTACTTAAGAACTGAAAAAAGATGTCTAATATCTTTGCCAAAAAACGAAATACACCACCCATGTGTAAACCAAATAGAATTAAGAACACACCACCAATCTGCACAAAAACATCGGCGATGTTTTTTCCTCCCACGATTAACATACCCATCGGAGCCCCAAAAACAACCACAAAAATTATAGTGAACCCGATAACAAATGATAAAGCATGAAAAAAGACTGTTCTTTTCGACTCTTCCTCAATGGTAGTTACTGTTGTACCTGTTAAATAGCCAATGTAAATAGGAACAATTGGTAAAACGCATGGCGAAATAAACGAAATTAATCCAGCCACAAACGCAATTGGTATCTTAAAAAGTGTAAGTTCTTCTATTGTGTTTCTCCTCTTTCGAACGACAAAACTTGTTTTTTCATGTCAAAGCCACAGATTGTCTATCTGCATTTGCCACATGACCTCAAACAGAGTATTATGTCAATGTAGTGTGAACCTGTTTTTGGAAAGTTCCATTGTCTTGTTATACTTGATGTTTACGAATTTTGCAAATTGAGCTTTAAATTTTTGAACGTACATAACAAAACTTCATGAAAAGAGGATTTTATATCCCTTCAGAATATCCTGCTATCACTGGAACCTCACAGTGAATGTAACCGTTCACCCAGCATAGTGGTTAGGGCTGTTCAATGCTAGTTGTAGGGTCGTACGGCCGTACGCCCCTACTGTTTAGGGATGTTCAATGCTATTTTTTCAGGTAGAACATGATAGGAATATGGGACACATATCTTATCATCGTGTAGGATTTATGCCATGAATCCCTACATATTCTGTTAAAAACAATACCCCATGGATGAGATTGAGGTACGAAATCCAATATCTTCTTTAGCATTGAACAGCCCTAGCATAGTGGTCTACTAACGATGGAGAGTGAATAATTATGAATGTAGGATAACACAATTTGACAAAAAACGAAAATTAGGTTATTGCTTAGTAGAATATATGTTTTGTTGTTACCATAGTTTTTTAGGGAGATTGAATCATGGATAAAAAGTTTAACTATATCACGCTTATTTTCTTTATCATCATACTAAGTTTACCTTTGGTGGTCTGTTCTGGTAGCGAGCCTGTTACTGAAATTCCACAAGAAGAACCTGTTGAAGAAAGCACCTCTATTCCCGAGGAGCCTATTGTTTTGGCATCTCCGCCGCCGATTGCCGAATTGCCGACAGACTCAGGTGATTTGGTACATATTGAGCATGTGGATGTTCAACTGATGGAATCGTTTCCAGTGCAGGCAAGTGTGGTGGTGCATGGCTATTTGGTCAACTGCACCACCATTGGTGAAATTATTAATGCTCGTACTGAACAAACATTTAACATACTTGTTCCCATTGAACGGTTAGCCGATGTAGATTGTACAGATGAACCCCAAGCTTTTGCCGAAGTTGTTATCCTTGATGTTGTGGATTTGCCTGCAGGAGATTATGAGGTAAATGTCAACAGTGTTAATAACATGTTTAGTCTAAGCATGGATAACACTGCCGAAGGTGAGGCAAGTAGCGAATTAGGCACATCTCAAAATGGCTCAATTAGTGGTATCGTTTGGGACGATTATTGCCATGCCGTCGGCAGGAGTGGTGGAGCCCCAACAGGATGCGTGCCTAGTGGACAAGGTGGCTACATATCCGATGGTATTTTAGATGCCAATGAAGGGCGACTTACCAATGTAGAAATACTGCTAAGTCCTGGTACATGTCCTGCCACAGGTGGTCCAGCTAGTAGCATCATTTTTGCCTCGACAATGACAGATGGTAATGGTGCTTATACGTTTGCTGAATTGCAAAATGGAAAGTATTGTGTATCAATTAACGCCAACTCTGAAAAAAATACCAGCATTCGTTTGCCAGGTTTTTGGACTGCTCCTTCTAAAATTGGCACAATCACCATAGAGCTAGGAGCAGGTGAAGTAAAAAGTAATGTCAATTTCGGCTGGTTTTATCAACAAAACCCATCGGGAGAGGTGAGTGGTTGTGTTGACCAAGCAAAATTTATCAAGGATATTACCATCCCTGATAACACTATCCTAAATCCTAGCCAACGTTTTGTTAAGACATGGCAAATACGTAATGAAGGTACATGCTTATGGGGACCGGGATATCAACTCGTATTTGTTGATGGGGTAATCATGGGAGCTTCCCCAACGAATCCATTACAACAAGTCGTACAGCCTGGTCAAACAATTGATTTATCAGTTTCACTCGTCGCCCCAGGTAATGCTGGCACATATCGTGGCAACTGGAAACTACGCAACACAAATAGTGATATTTTCGGTAGTCGCGGTGATAATCCTTTTTATGTTCAAATTGTTGTGCAGTAGGAGTTGGTGAGTTGGAGCGAAAAAGCTTGCGTTTTCATGTCAAAGCAAGCTTTGATGCTACATTAAACTATGCTAAAAAAATGGGAAACTTGGTTAGGCGTAGGGGTTAGTATCCTCAGCACCTTCCTTTTAATTATAACTTTACGAAATTTACATATAGCTGACTTATGGCAAATAATTATCAATGCTCAATATAGTTGGCTTATTCCAGCAGTCATAGTCTATTTCATCGGGGTGTGGGCAAGAGTGTGGCGTTGGCACTATCTGTTACGCCCCATAAAAATTATTCCACTTAGCAAGATGTGGGCTGCAGTAGTGATTGGCTACATGGGAAATAACATTTATCCCTTGCGAGCTGGTGAATTTATCCGAGCTTATGTTCTCAAACGAAGTGAAGATATACCTGTTAGTGCTGGGTTAGCTACCGTTTTGGTAGAGCGTATCTTTGATGGTGTGGTCATGGTAATTTTTGTTCTGATTGCCTTACCGACCATTCCAAATATGCCGACATGGTTACGCCAGACAGTGATATTTACCAGCCTGCTTTTCTCGATTGCTCTGTTGATTTTTTTTGCTTGGGCAACCATGCAAAAACAAGCAAGGAAAATCTACATCTATCTGATTAATCTTCTTGTTCCAAGCAATTTACGCAACGTTATCTTGTCCATTGCCGATAGTTTTACGGAAGGATTAAATAGCCTGCGGAGTTTTCGAGATGTGATGATGGTTTTCATTACTTCTGTTATTGCTTGGCTGTGTGAGACAACTATGTACTGGTTGATTTTACGTGCCTTTTACCATTTGGATAATCTACTACTTGAAAAAGTTAGCTTTGTTTCAGCGATGTTAGTCAATGGTGTTGTCAATTTAGCCACAATGATACCATCCGCTCCTGGCTACATCGGCACATTTGATGTAGTAGGCGTTCAAGCAATGTCACTGTTCAATATTGAGCAAAGCGTTGCCGCCGCCTATATTTTGGTATTGCATGCTACTTTATGGTTGCCTATTACCCTTTTTGGATTGTGGTACATGTTTCGAGAGAGTATCAGTTGGCAAGAATTTAGTAAAGTGGCTCAAAAGTCAAACAAAGGTTTGACGCTCCAGAAAAAAGAATGACACTAATCAATGTTCTACAAACGCCTTATCACCATTTTTGCATTTAGTTTAGTTGTTCATGTGATTTTTGCCTTACCCCAAAAACAACCCCATACAATGGATGAGGCATATAATTATATCAATGCAGTAACATTAAGCAAAGGTGAAGGACTGATAGAACATTTTCTTTGGAACTACCTCGATTCCCCTGACCGTTTGCCTCAACCTAGTAATTTATATTGGATGCCATTAAGTAGCTTTATTGCATGGTTTGGTTTGCAAATCGGCGGAATATCATACTCAATGGCACAAATCGGTTTCATCATTTTAGCAGCTTTATTGCCTGTGATGGGACATGTTATTACTTGGCATGTAAGTCAAAATAGCCGTCATGCCGTGTGCGTAGCGGGTTTGATGCTTTTTAGCGGGTTTTATTTTTCTGTTTGGACAAGCGTCGATAGTTTCAGCCCGTTTGCTTTATGTGGTATGATTTCTCTATATGCGATTTGGCGAGGCATTGAATCCCAAAGTATGACTTTGAGGTTTTGGGCAGGTTTATCTGGAATAATGGCTGGACTCTGTCATTTAGCACGTGCCGATGGGATATTAATTATAGTAACGATTGTGTTGGGGATTATCATTGCCCGAATGAGAAAAATTATCGACAATCGAACATTATTCAGAACCTCCATGTATGTGATAGTGGGTTACATGCTCATTATGTTTTCTTGGTTTAGCCGAAACATGTATGTGATGGGTATGCCACTCGCTACTGGTGGAGGGAAAACAATTTGGTTACGCAACTACGCCGAAATTTTTAGTTATGGTCATGATTTAAGCTTGCAATATTATTTTGCTTGGGGATGGAAATCAATTCTCAAATCCAAACTGTCCGCATGTTGGATAAATTTCCAAACTCTATTTGCTGTGCAAGGGCTGATAGTAGCCTTTCCATTAGCGATTATCGGGGCATGGCAAAAGCGACATATTCTTCTTTTTCAGATAGCTTATGTCTATACCGCACTCTTATTTATTATCATGACCATTGTGTTTACTTATCCTGGTATTCGGGGAGGATTGTTTCATTCGGGGGGAATAATTTTGCCGTTTATGTTTAGCATGGCTATGTTTGGTTTGGATTCAGTTGTTGACAAAATTGCTCGGCAGAGACGCAGGTGGCGAGCCAAATCAGCAAAAGTAGTTTTTAGTTGCGGCTTTATTTTCATAGCAATCTTGGTTAGTCTATTCGTTTATTATCAACGATTTCAAGCAGAATCACAAACTAATTTAGGTTATGCTCAAGCCGTACAGTTTCTACAAAATGAATCGGCTACAGTCATGGTTGGTAATCCACCAGCTTGGCTATACTACGGTGGCTATCAGGCAATTATCATTCCCACAGAATCAATTGAAGTAACATTAACGGTTGCCGACCGTTATGGGGCTACGTATTTGGCAATTGATAGCAATTTTATTTACCATCCTTTGCAAGCATATTTATCTGAAAATACAAGCCAGCCTCGCTTGCAATTGCTTGGCGTGTTTGAAGGGGAAATGTATTTATATAGGATATTACACTAAAAACGGGCATAAAGTAACATTTTCATAAAACCTTGTTGGAGCGAAAAACCTCTCTTTTTTATGTCAGGGCAAGCCTTGACCCTCCATTGTGCGAAATACACCCGTGACTAACGCTCCCATGTAAACTGACGATGTTCGCTTTCATGACTAACAGGAATAGGATTTCCGTCAATAGTTCGTTCCACATACACATACCATGTATAATTAAATCCTGGCCCATCAGCTGGGCGGTCAATATTAAGTGGAATTGTCCAAGTCGTTTCGTTTGTGTTTTTCCCTCCATCAGCAGGTTGCCCCTGATACATGTAATTCAAACGCACCGCATAATATTCATTTTCAGCTAATTCGCCTACGGGTTTCCATCTAAGTTCAATAGTGTTGCCATGAATAAATATTTCGTTCATTTCGGGGTAAAGAAGTTGAGGTGTAGAATAAAATTCTTCTAACTCAACCGTTGTTGTAATTGGGATTGGTGTCGGTGCTGGCATTGGCGTATTTGTATCGGTAGGTGTTGGGATTGGTGTATCAGTAGCTGGAATGAGCGTATTTGTATCGGTAGGTGTTGGTAGGATAGGCGTTGGAGTTTCAGTAGGTATATTTTCTATTGGAACAGCCGAGTTAGTTGATATTGGTTCTATGATAGATGGTTTTTTAGTTCGGGTATGTAACACGTATGTAGCTGTATTAGTTGAAGTTGGAGTGCTTGTAGCTATATCGGTATTAGTTGGCATGGGTAAGCTTGTCTCAAATTTTGCGGGCATAAGTGCTGTTTCGTCAGCCACTCCATTAGCAGACGAAAGCCCGCCAGGAAAAAGAAATACCATGCTTAACAAAAAACTGCCGCCACACATGAACAAAACTAATATGCTAACAATGATTGGTAGCCACTTTGATGCCGCCCATCTCACATGAGAAAAGGATTGATGAGATGCAACTTTTTGCAACTGCATTTTAATAGTTTGTACTAGCTGAACAATTTTGTTTTGCATGCTAAGTTGTGGTGATGGTCTAGTAGCTTGAACTTTTTTTATTTTGGGTGTTGATGGTTTCGTATCAGATACAGTTGGTTTTTCAATTTCAGGCGTTGTTGGCAAAGGCGGTGGATTGGCATCAACATTATCTATGACTTTTTCAGGCTTTGAAGATGGTAGATGTGGAGTAAAAGGAGGTGGTGTTTGCTGACGAGGGAGCGGTGCAACGTTTTTTGCTAACCTCATACCTTGCCTCTCTTCTTTCGAGGGGGAGAGACTTTGGATAGGTGTAACGCCTTCTAAAAATTGCTGAATTTCCTCTATAGTATATTCTTCATTGTGTTCCCCAACAAAAAGAATGGGTACTGGTTTATCAGGGCGAACAATCATCCAATTGACAATTGCCTGTCGTACCTCAGCAGGCAAAATGACAGTATGCTGTTCTCCAGTATCGGGTTGCCATATTCTTACAGATGGTTTAGCCCCTGATAAATTCAGGTCACCTAAAGTTAATCTGGCGGCTTCAACTTCGCTTAGGTCGGCAATTTTTATGAGGGCGTATAACGCCTTTTGCATGGTAGCTATTTCAGAAATAGGTTCAGTATTTGCCATGATTTGTTTACCGTATCAGCAAGAGAATTATGCACAAGAGTATTGTTAAATAATGCCACCATGTTTTACTCTTAAATCCTGCATTCTAATTGCACAAGTCGAAAATATTACGCCCGACTCATGTCAATGCTAGAAGGTGATTCTGATTTAGGTGTGTGGTCTTTAGATGGTGTATCACGGAAAATTGTTTTTAATGTTCTTCTTAGAAGGTCAAAGAACAAATCTTCCTTAAATCCAGCAAATGCTGCTAAACCCCATGTTAATGCCACAAATAAGACGACTTTACTACCTTCTTCAATACTACTTATGTCGATACCTCTGGGTGTGATGCCAAGTAAGCGCATTAACACAAAAACAATCAAATAAATCAATGAACCGACAATCATTCCCATGAACGGTTTTGTAAGATAAGAAAGGGTAAATTCTGTGTCATAAGCACGTTTGCTAGTAAAGCGTAAAAGATTAAAAATAACAGAAGCAACACCACCAATCCCTCCAAAAAGCATAGCCCGCAGAAATATATCTTTCACCAACAACTCTGTCACGTAAATATCATTTGTTAGATTTAGACCAAGTAATTCAAATAAAGGGTTGGGGTTGAAAATAAAGTAGGTACATATAGAAAACCATAGTATTGCCCAGCCTATAATTGGTATACCCCAACTCCATGTCAAGTCCATACTTACCTTTGCCCTATCTAACCGAGCTCGTATCTGTTGGATATTCCATTCCGCTTTAGGAATATCATCAATACGATAGTTCATGATAATGAAACGTGTTTCATAGAGTAGATTTTGAGCCCAATCGGTAATATCTTTATTCACACTCACATCGCTTTCTAAAATACGAGCATATTCAACATCAATTGCTTCATAAACTTTCGTGTATTGTGCTTGAATACGCTTATCATTTAGGAGTTTCTTACGCCGTGAAATTTCTTCAGGAGTGAGTTTCTCATAGTCCGCAGGAAGTTCAAAATCTAATGTTGTACCTTCTTTAATAGGTGATGGTTGAAAATTAAAAATATTTTCATCATCACCAGAGGCAAGTATGATAGGGTCACGATTATAGATTGGCATGTCTGCAACGCCAAAACCTGCTTCGCCGAGAGGGGATGATAATACTTCCGTATCATTTGGCACATCTCCCAAATCAGCCTCGTTCATCAGGGGTACTTCCATTGGTGGAGAAGAAGAGATGAGTTCATGAGCAATACCAAACGGCATATCCATCTCATCCATGATGGGCGGTTGCACTCCCTCACT
>NBMH01000056.1 GCA_002084875.1 Anaerolineaceae bacterium 4572_78
AACAATTGGAGCACTTTGTGTAACATGAATTGCTCCGCTGGCAGTATAGGAACTTGTGTTTGAATAGATGATACTGTTTCTAATTCGCAAATCATTGCCAGTATGATAAATCCCACTTCCTTTTGAGGAAACGTTCCGTACTGCGTTGCTATGATAATACCGAACTACATCATTCTCAGCATAAAGTCCGCCGCCTAGCCCGTTTTGTGCGATGTTGTCTTGGAAGAGGACATTGATTATGGTGAGGTCATGTGTGCCAATACTGTAAACTCCTGCACCATGTTGTGGGGTGGTATTATCGGCGAATATCATGCTATCGATTTTAAGTTTCCCATGATTGTATGCCCCGCCACCTGACCCAAGTGTTGCCTGATTATCTGTGATTGTAGTGCCACCAAGTTCGGCGGTTGCTTCGCTATCATTATAAAACGCCCCGCCCTCCTCGGCTATGTTATTCTTCATGAGTATGCCCGAACCTTCGAAAGTTGTATTTGCAGTGTTGGTAGTATTGTATATCGCCCCACCTGTGGCCGCTAGATTTTGTTGCAGATAAAATCTCATCATTCCTTGAACACTTAAATCAAACTGCCCTGAAACATTGAAAATGAGGGCACTGTCGGAGTTATTATAGATTGCTCCGCCATCCCCCCCAGCGTTATTATAATCGAGGCGAAACAAATTGTCGACATCCCCTGCTATAGTGAAATCAATGGTACCGTTATTATAAATCGCACCGCCGTGTTGGGCGGCACTATTATCTGAAATCTGCATGCTCTGTCCCATTGTGTTAAATGCAATGAGCCCATCATTATTAATCGCACCCCCATTATTGGTGACAGAATGACTGCTAATATCAATGCTACCGTTTATGGTGAGGTCGCTATCAGCACTTATATAGATTGCTCCACCATCGGTAGCATGTCCATTGACCATGATAAACGAAGCATCAGGACTCTCAATGGTTGCGGTGCCAGTCATGACAGTAATAATTCGTCCTAGTCCGCGTGCATCTAAGGTTGCACCCGCTTCGGTGAAGAAGGTGACGTTGTTATCATCAGAGTCGATGAGTGCGATTTCGTTAGATGGTTGCCCATTTTCATCATCATGCAAGCTACACTTGCCCTCAACAGTGATTTGTGCAGAACCGCCACTATTGTAGTCGTTTAATGCATCTTGGATTCGACCATGCAGTGAAGTCACGCCTGTTCCGTTATCAGTGAGTTCAACCAAGCAGGTGTCATACTCATCTGCTCCAATATCAAAGCCGATGTCGGAACGCCGAGGGGTGCCGTTCATGTCAAAAAAGAAGTGACGATATTGTGGATTTCCTAATTGCCAAATTTCTTGTGGAGGATTTGAGTCACCTTTATCGATGGCACCCGAGTTTTCTGTCAGCACCATGAAGTTGACATCAGGTGCCCCGCCTACATCAAGATGATAAGTGCTAAGAAAGACAGGGTCTGTGTCGATATTATTGCTGAAGGTAAATACCTCTGGTACAGATAAGCCTGTGATATAGTAGTTATAGTCGCCAGTGTTGTTATATGTGCCGTTGTGGTCTACGTCGGGAGAACCGATGTTGCTGTATAGAGCTGAACCAACGGTGGCGTTATTGAGAAACATGAAGTTACTATGGATGACGGGCGTGCCAGATTCGATATACATTGCACCCCCATTAGTGGAGGTCAGCAAAACGGGGATGCTCCTATTTTTTAGGAAGGTATTATGCCAAATCTGAGGACTGCCGTCTTGTGTATACAATCCTGCTCCACTTTCATCTTCGACCCGATTTCGATATATGATATTGTTTTTGATTATCGCACTTGTTCCGTCGTTGAAAATTCCACGCCCATTTCCGTCAGAGTAATTCCCTTTGATTCGGAAACGGTCGATAGTTGGAGTGATAGGATTTGTTGAGGCGATGGGATTGGTAAGATAAATAACGTTTCCTTCACCGTTGGAATCAAGGACTGTGATACCCCCACGGTCAATAAATGTAACATTCTTTTGTCCTGTATCAGGGACATCTACTTCATAGTTCCACCCTCCCTGTAGGGTGAGTGTTTTGCTGATGTATAATGTTTGAGTGATGCCCTCTCGTTGGGCAACCCCAGTACATATCCCTGCCACATCAATTAAATCAAACGGGTCTGCTAGGTCAATGGTATATTGGATACTCCCATATATTTGTTCAAGAAGATTCAGCCGAACATAACAGCCGCCAATTTCATCAGCCCCAATATCTAGTCCTCCATTCGAAGGGCGGATATCCCAATTGGAATCAACATCTATTTGTCCAAAGAGAGCGGGGTCACCGCTATCAATGGCGGGACTTTCTTCACTCAAGTTATATCCGTCCGAAAATTCTGGTGCGGCAAATATGCCATTAGGGTTCGGCAAAGTGCCGTTATCGTCATAGCCATAGACTAGGTTATAGCCAACCTCACCGTCCCCACCGCCGTCATGCATGGCGGGACCTGCTCCCACAACATCGGGGTCGATGGCGACGATATTGTTTCGAATGTCGGGCGAGCCGCCGCCTCGATAGATGCAGGCTCCATAGCCATCTTGGAAAACTGTGTTGTTATACATGGTGTTGTGCCAAATTTTTGCGGTGCCATCTGCTATATAAACTGCTCCGCCATTTGTGGCATGGTTATTGTAGATGTAGTTGTTTTGGAGGATGGGGTCGCCGCCCATGCTATAGAATGCTCCGCCCATTTCTGTAGCATTACCAAAGGCATCTCCATTGTCATGTATTAGGTTGCCTTCTTGGACAACGATGTTTCCATTAACGTTATAAACTGCTGCACCTAGTGTATTGCTATAGATTCGATTTCGTGCCAAGACGGGCTTATTGTTACTTTTGTTGTAGACTGCTCCATCGGTACCTCGTGTGATTTCAAAGGATTCTATCCGAGCCTCGACTCCTGTATCGATGTAGATGACATGTCCTTTGTTGAGTGCATCTAGGCGGGCTGGAGCCTCTGGATTCCACTGGCTAAAATCTTCATTCCATCCTCCTTGTAAATTCATGTTATGCTTGAGGTAAACAGTCTGAGTAACAATTCCTTCAGTTTGGGAAAGTTGTGAGTTTACTCCGCGACAAATTCCTGAAACAAGGATGGTAATATCACTAAATTCGGACTCGATGGCTAGGTCAATGGTATCTTGGATGCTGGTTAGAGGTTCGCCACCTTGTATGCCCTCAAATGTCGCAAGACAACCTTTGAGTTCATCGGCTCCGATGTCGTAGCCTTGGTCGGTGGGACGGCGATTGCCTTCAACATCTAGCGGGACAAGCAACGGGTCGGTATTGGGGTCGCCAGCATCGACGGTTGGAGAATCTTCAAGTTGTGTGAACGGAAATGAAGGAAAAGGGGCGAGGTTATCAAATCGAGGGATGGCTGAGATACTGTTATCACCAGGGGCAATGTTTTCATAGTCCCCTCCAATGTTATCTATGACGTTGTTATGATGTAGGTTAGGATTGCCATCGCTAATGACTATTCCTCCGCCTAGTGTAGCTTCATTGTTGTAGATGAGGGTATTGGCGATTTCAGGGGAGCCAGCTTCAATGTAGAAGCCACCGCCCTCTCCTAGTGCATGATTTGCTACAATGGTATTGTTCCATAACATAGAGCTACCTGCTTGGTTATAGAAACCAGCCCCATTAGCTGTGACGGTATTGCTATACATGAGCATGTTGGTTAGGTTCATGGGGAGAGAACTTGAGTTGAAAATACCGCCGCCATTTGTGGCATGATTATCATAAATGTGGATGGCGTTAAGGTTTGGGATACCACCAGCGTTGTAGAAGCCACCACCATTTTGACTAGCTTCATTCCTATAGAACTTATTATCCTCTACAAAGTTTGGGTTACCACCCTCATTGTAGAAACCGCCACCATTTGTCGCAGAATTGTTCGCTATTCGAATATTGGTAAGTTCGGGAAAGCCTTGTTCATTATAGATGCCGCCGCCATGCAAAGTGGCAGTGTTTGAGATGATAAGATTGTAGAGGTCATCACCACCTAATTGTTCGGGAAATTCGCCTGCGAAAGTAGGATTAGCTAGATAATTATAGACTCCTCCGCCTAGTGTTGCTTGATTGTTTTGGATGATGTTTTGATTGAAGGTCGCGGTCCCATCCGCCATGTAGAGAGCTCCTCCTAGGTATACCTAAACCAGGAGTAATGTCATCGCCTGCCGCGTTTCCATTGACAAGGTTAAGGCTCTCAATCTTTGGCTCGATTGGAAACTCCTCTCCACTGATATAAAGCACACGTCCTTCCCCTTCAGCATCAACGAAAGTAGGATAAAGTTCAGGGTTCTGTTCAGAAAAATCAGAGTTCCAACCACCGCTAAGGTCAATTTGATTTGTGATGTAAACAGTTTGTCGCAAAATCTGCACGCCAACAACTATCGTTCTCATGTCACGACATAAGCCTGAAATATCCACAGAACCAGTCTCTGCTCCACTGTCGTTAATAAAATCAACCGCATCTTGGATATTACCAAACAGCTCTTCACCCACTTTAGCCAAACAGCCATCATATTCATCAGCCCCAATATCGTAGCCGTTATCACGGGGACGAATGTCGCCTTCGAAATCGATGGGGTTATTTGTGTTGGGGTCACCGTTGTCTACGAGAGCTGAAATAGGGTTGAGTCGGAAATTGTCTTCAAAGATATTTTGATAGAGCGGGTCAGCAGAAAGAATTGTTGGGTGGTCAAGTGATTGGTTACTATTGGGATTGATGGGGGACTGGTTATCAAAAAAATCACTGTATGTTATATCAAGGTTATGCATGCTATAGATACCGCCGCCATTACTACTAGCTTGGTTATGCGAAAAGATGGTGTTAACGATTTCAATGTCACCCACTATATCGGTGGATGGGATATAAAGTCCCCCACCATTACTGGTAGCAGTATTACTGACAATAGTATTATTCAAAATAACAGGAGCCTGACTGACCGCGGCATCAATATAAATTCCCCCCCCATAACGCGTAGCTTGGTTATTATAAATGATGTTATTTCGCAAATCAACGGTGCCACGATTGATAGCGATGCCAGCCCCATCAATCGCTTGCCCATTAGCGATGATATTATGGCGAATGTCGACAGTACCTGAAGTATCTATCCAGATAGTGCCACCAGTTCCGCCAACGTTTCCGTTAATAAAAGTGAATCCTTCAATGGTGGAGCTACCGTTAGTAATCCACAAGATACGTCCAGTGTTTAGCGACATAGACAGTACTTCCAATGGTAGCATTTTCGAGGGCATGTCCGATGCCTCCACATGGGAGAGTGGGTTCGGAGCAATTATTGATATTATCGTTGACCTCAACAACGGACTCAGGAGCGACATAACGGTCGCCAGATATCGCCCCAGCTATCGCGTCAACTTGGAAATAGCCAACGCACCGCCAAATGTCCGTCAACTCCGGAATGAGGTTCGAGCAGTTTGGCATGGGGTCTTCTACACTTCCCATGTCTTCTTGAGATTGAGCTTTAATCCGAAAAAGTCCTGGCAACCCTGCCGCGGCGAATTGTGCTGCCGTGATTTCGACTGTAAAATCTACCGATTTAAATTCGCCAAGCGTAATGGTATAGGCTTCGACTAGCTCAATAGAACTTTCATATTCATATTCAGGATTGCTTAAATTTTCAACGGTAACAATATAAGTATCTGTGTAGTTTCCTTCGTTGCGAAGGCGAAATGTAGTGACAGTTTGCTCGCCAGCATCAACCACTACGCCTTCGGGCGGATAGGGTGCAGGGTCGAGAAGTTGTAAATTACCGCTAGGTTGCATGCGAACTCGTGTAGAGTTAGTGACAACGGCAGTAACACTGGGATTGAATTGTGAGGTGGCGGTGATGACAGTCAAGTTGATGTCGCCCACGCTAGCAGAACTTTGGCTAGGCACGGCAACGCTAACTTCGATGATAGAGCTACTTCCGCCTGCTAGGGCAATGGAAGCTGGGGAAATGTCAATAGTCCAATCGTTTGAGGAGGTATGGGAAATATCGAAGGTTTCGGGAACGTTGCCCGTGTTGATGATGGTGTTTTGATGAATGCGACTAACGTTGTTGGATTCTGCAGCTTCGAGGAGTTGGTCTTCAAAAGCAATGCCGATGAAGAAGGCACTTTCATCGGCACCGATATCGGCACCATCTCCTAAAACACGAGAGTCAGTTTCGCTGTTGCCATCGCCTTCAAAATCCGATAGAGGTTCAGCAATTCCCTCGAAGGAACTGGTATCGGAAGTACCTTTATCGATAGCAGGTGAACTGAGTTTAATATGAAAATCGCCGTTGGCAGAATCAACAAAGTCGGGTTCAGCAGCAAAGTTGCCGAGTAAGCCGATGGTGATAAGTTCATTGCCCGTGGGGTCTTCAGTAGCTTGGGGTGAGTTATCAAAAAAGTTATTATGGTTGATACGGGGATTAGCGACATCGGTTTGGTTAAAAAAGATGCCAGAGCCAGTGTTGCCAATGATAAGATTGTTGACGATGTTAGGGTCGTTGGCGGAATCGTTGAAGATGCCCCCGCCATTGTTGCTAGTAGTATTGCTTATGATGGTGTTGTAGCGAATGATGGAGTCGCCATTGATGTTGGCGATTCCAGCTCCATTGCCCGCGGAGCCGCTCCCAGTAGCAGAGTTGTTATAAATAACATTATTCTGCACGATAGCAATGCCACTGACATTAATTAGGACACCTCCACCATTGGCATTGCTTGCTAAGCCATTGACTATATGGAAGCTATCTAAAATAGGGCGCCCGCCATCAATAAGCACACCACGTGCAGAATTTTCTCCATCCAAATAGGTAATGTTAATTCCTTGAGTAGTCCAATTTGTGGTGGTGTATCCGCCTTGAACAGTTATCGGTTTATTGAGGCGGAGAACTTGGTCTTGACCATCAGAGGTACAATGTCCACCAACTTTGATGAGTGCTTCATTGGTGGCGGCATCAACGACAGATTGTAAGTTGTTATCAGTAATTTTAGTACCGTCATGGATATAGCAAGGTCCTGGTCCGTAAAATTCATCAGCCCCGATGTCAATACCATTGTTGAAGGGACGCACTTCACCCGCGATATCGGATAGTGGAGGAAATTCATCTTTGACGGGGTCGAATAAAAAAGGATTATCTTCACCAGCATCTATGTTCGGAGAAGTTTCGTTCAGTCGATAATCGTTAGAACTGGCATCGACAAAATCGGGGTCATTGGTGGTATCAGTAGCATCAAGGGGTTGATTGCTATCTGGGTTACTTGGAGCAATGTTACCAAAAAAGTTATTATTTTTTTGGATGGAGATAGTTGCTCCTTCATCAGAATTGACATAAATACCGCCGCCATCTGTAGACACACTATTATTTGCGATGATATTATTCACCAAAGAAGCACTAGAACCATTAGTTAACATAATGCCTCCACCATTATCAATGCTAACAGTATGATTAACTATCGTGTTATTCCATATCTCAGCTTGGGTATCAATCGCCATAGCAATTCCTCCACCCATACTTGTGCCATCCGAAGAATAATTGGCATATATCAGATTACTGTCAATTATAACTTCTGCCAAGCCATAAACAGCTATACCTCCTCCAGCAGTTTGGGCATCGTTTTCATAAATCGTGTTTCCTTGAATTATTACATTATGGTTATCATTAATACAGATTCCCCCCCCAACGATCGCTCCATTACCATAAATTTCATTGTAGGCTATGGTGGAAGGTCCGCCACTCGCTTTAAGCTGAATACCGCCGCCATAATCATTGACAGCATTATTACGAATAACATTATAGCGAATAATAGCAGAACCCTGATTAAAAATTCCGCCGCCCTCATTTGCACCACCACCCCCTTGAATAGTAAACCCTTCAATAGTAACACTATTTCCAGAAAAAATATCAACGGCATGTCCACCAGTAGCATGGATAATAGTTTCGTTGAGTTCGAAATCAGGGGTGTTCCAATCAGAAAAAGCATATCCCCCTCGGATAGTAATAGATTTTCCAATTTCGATGGATTCATTATAGGTTCCACCCTCAACACGAATTTCGTCATCATCTTCTGAGACAGTAACAGCTTCTTGGATAGTCGCACATGGACTAGCACTATCCGAACAATCTCCGTTATCCACGCCAAGTGCAGAGACGTATCTGACAGTCCCTGTTGCCCTGACAATGTTAGCTTGCAAGTTCAGCACAGAAAAACCAACAGCAAAAATTACTAAAAGTACAATACTACGCATTACAAAAGAGAAATTGAATTTTTGTTTCATTTTTATTTCCACAATTTTTATCCCTCCACCTAGCCCCCTCCCAAAGGGAGAAGGGAGGGGTGGTGGTGGAGGCAAAATACACCATAATAAAACCTTAAACCATTTAACGTTAAAAAGCAAATGGAAAGGATGTACCTTAAAATATATGATTTTCTAAGTTTGTCCATCACCAAGAAACTGATTCACTGTTAGTAGATGTAACTATCAGAGCTGAATTACTATTACATTCATTGGACGAATTCACACTTATGGAGACAGAACTTCCTGATGCTTTATCGTCAAAGATTTCAACCTTATTCGCATACATCACCGCAAATTTAACCTTTTCACCAGAAACACTATTACCATTTTGGTCTTTCGCAGTAACAGTAACATTTCCCCTTAGCTTACATCCCCCAAAGCCGTCTGAACTTGTACCGAAACCGCTATGTCCCGTAATCTCATAAGTATAATTTTCATCGCCCATCTTGCCATCAAGTGCCAAGATGACCCACCCATACAAAGCCTGGATTCTGGGACCAAGCACCAACAAAACCGCAATCACAACAATTGCGACTAACACAATAATTAGGGCATACTCAACCAGCCCTTGACCTTCTTCCCTTTTTGGAAATGCCATAATTTTAACCTCAATAAATTTAATAAAATAATATAGATGAAAAATTAAACCAATTGGATTTTCAACAAGTCTACTAAAAAAGTTTAGTAATTTGCTCAATAAATTGAAGTGGTGTACAATTGATTTTGAAAAGTTGCATTGTAAGGGCGTATGGGCCGCCCTTACTAGGGGTGTATGGGGCACCCTTACTTGCCTCATTTTTGATAAAGTAAACATTAATTTTTATGCTCATCATTATATCATACATCAAGTCGGATGTAAATACGAAATTGAACGATATTTTTAGAAAAATAGCAGGATTTTGGCGGTTTAAAACCCTTAGAACATTAACTAACTGAAGGAGTACAAAAGATTTATCTTTTTCATGCCATTTTTTAATGAGGTAACACAGTCAACAACCCCACACTAGAAGTAGGGGTCTTCCAACGGTTTATTTCTATGATTTGGAAATCAAGAGCAATCACTGGAGCTATTGGATGGTCAAAGCTTGCTTTGACATGAAAAAGCAAACTTTTTCGCTTCTACTCTGTGTTTCATTTTGGGAACACCATATAACACGAATCTAAGGAGGATACATGGATTCAAAAACAAATTATAGTACCTTTAATTGGATAATAGCAATTATAGGTTTTATCATCGGCTTGCTGGTCGGGTTTTTGGGGAGACCATTTTTTGTACCAAACCAGCCTGTCGAAATTGTGACGGTTGAGACCTCACCACCCCAACCATACCCTGCACAGGAGAGGGAGCAAGAGACCACACCCCGACCCTCCCCCACGCAGGAGAGGGAGCAAGAGACCACACCCCAACCCTCCCCTTCACAGGAGAGGGAGCAAGAGCCTACACTAGAAAAACCACTTCCTACCCCTAGCATCATGGACTTGGTTTTAGCAAACTCTCGCCACATGTTGGGGGATGAAACTGCACCTGTTACACTGATTGAGTTTGGCGACTTTAAGTGAGGCTACTGTAGCGTTTTCGCTATCGACTCGTTGAGTCGAATAAGAAATGAATATGTTGAAAAAGGGCATGTTCGCCTTGTTTACAAGCAGTTTCCCATATTAGGACAAGAATCACTTACCGCGGCTGAAGCCAGTGAATGTGCGGCTGAACAAGATGGTTTTTGGGAATATCATGATAGAGTTTTTGAAGACCAAGCAACAAAACGAAGTAGTTTAACTACAGAAAAATTAGTAGGTTTTGCTGGGGACATCGGCTTAGATGAACCTAGTTTTCAAACATGCCTATCTGAAAAACGGCATACAGATACCATTTACCAAGAAGCCTCAATGATACAATCACTTGGAATTCGAGGAACGCCCGCCTTTTTACTTAATGGTCAATTTATTTCAGGTGCTCAACCTTTTGAAGTGTTCCAAAAAATAATTGATGCTGAACTTGAAAATTAACCCATCCCATTGCCCACCTCTCCCATTGGTTAGACCTGACAGGTTTCTAAAGACCTGTCAGGTCTGTGTCCAAATAATCTAATACATTCGACAACCCTTTTCTATCTGCTAATTCATGATATAAAGCATGGCTTTGTCGTAACGTCTTCATAGCCTCATGAAAACTTCCTTTTCCAAGTAACACTCTACCCAATGTCAGATACCAGTCTGCCATGCGTGTTTTTCTGAAAACTGGAGATTTGATTTGTCTTAGATAATCAAAATTGGAGGTCAGTAAGTTTTCTGCTTGGATTAAATATTCGCCTTGAATATAAAATTTTGCTTGTTGAATACGAAAATATACAAACCTTTCCCAATCCTCACAATCATGTGCCAATAACGCAAAATCATTCATTACATTAATGCCGTTTTGCCATTGAGCATATTGCTTGAAAAGATGGTTTAATTTTACGGCAAATTTATAATCAGGGATTTTCTCACGTTTCAACCACATGGCGGCAATAATAAGATTATCCAAATCGTTCATCAAAGCATTAGAATCGTCAATGTTATTAATATCGCTATTGTGAACTTTGTCAACAAAAAATTCGGCATGGCGGCGAGCAGTGCCAGCATAAAGTTCCCGTTCTACGGATAACTCATGAGCGAAAAGACGTAACAGAGGATGAAAAACATAACGCGGCGTGGGAGTTGAAGATTCACTCAACAACGAAAAATCCACCAATCTTTCTAGCATTTCTTCAGCTATCCATTCACTATTATTCACATTGGCGACAGCACATGCCGCTTTTAACGAAAAACCTATATCGGCACACACCGAAAGTTGAGCAAAAATTTCTACTAATTCAAACAGTCCCGCCTCTTCTAAAAATTCAATGGATTGTTTGAAGCGAGCTCGCACATCCAAATCAGAATCATGCTGATTACTAAAACGATTTAGACGGGTTTGTTCTAATTCAAGAGTGGTAACATATTTTTCTAAAGTGTACTGAGGTCGTCTCTGTAAAGTTTTACCTACGATTTTAATAGCTAGCGGCAGATTTCCAGTTAGCTTTCCAATTGCCACTGCCCAAGTTGGTTCTTGTTCCAATCGTTCATGCCCAACTAATTTTGCCAAGAAATCCCATGTTTCTTCATCTGACATTTGGGTCAAATGAATATGCTGAATATCCAACTGCGAAGGCATGGCATAATGACGAGTGGTGATAATAACCGCACATTTTCCACCTGGTTGCAACTGTCGAATGTGACTGATGTCATGTGTTTGAACATCATCAAAAATTAGGAGCATTTTTCGATTGGCGAACATGTGTTGCATAATGGCATGGACGGGACGGTCATCATCGTCATCTAATTTCCTGCCAATGGTGCGAGCAAATTGACGAACAATCGTATTAGTATCGTTATTTCCCACCTTTATCCCAATTACTCCATCGGGAAAGTGATACTTAGATGTCGTAGCAAATTGACAAACCAAAGTGGATTTGCCAATGCCACCTGTTCCCGTTACAGCCACGACACGAGTCGTTTCTTCGACAAAACTTGCTTTGTCATCTGAAATGAGCATGGATTCCAATTGGGCTAACTCGGTTGTTCGTCCCGTAAAATTCGTGGATAAAGGTTGAGGCAAAATAAGTGGAGCTTCATACCATGATTGAGTGATGTATTTTTGCAGTGGCGGGCAAATTTCAATTAAGACCTCCGTTGGTATAGCAAAATTACTATCTTGATGGCGACCGTATTTATCACCCGCAATGACTCGATTTACTGCCTTATCCTTGTATGAAGGGAACTCGCTAATCATGCCGACCACGCATTTGCGGTTAATATCAAAAACAGGTGCCCCACTTACGCCAGGCGAAACTTGTGCAGAACTAATTTGCAATATGCGGTCATGATGAATCAAGCCATCAATGACACCCCAAACATGCGTTTCATGATAACTGCCAAGTTTAGGGTAGCCGAATGAATGAAAAGGATGCCCACTTGCACCCTTTGCTACACTCAATGGGAGTGGTTTTACTCCTTCGGGTAGATTGCCCTGCAACTGCAAAATAGCCACATCTTCTTCATTCACATCACGCCAACCATCAGAGGAAACTGTAGCTTGGGCTATATCTTTAGTGCTGTGAAATACAATCGCAACCATGCCCCCAATACTCACGCCAGCTCCTTTGATGACATGAGCACAGGTTATGATGAGACCATCATGGCTCACAACGAAACCTGTCCCAACGATTGCGTCTCGTATTGAGAGGATGGACACAATACCAACTTCGGGAAAGTTGGTCATGAATTATTTATCAACTCGTAGCCGTGATTTCTAATAACGAATCTCGCAATTGGAAACTACATCTACGTGTTCTTCCATTTCAGTTTAACGCTATAATTTGCCTCAGCACCTACCTTACCGATAGCAAAATTACCTGCATCACCGGTCGCTTTTAAACCAAATGTGACCTCGACCTCATCTGCTTTAAGTTCCTGCAAGCGACTACGCATTATCACTACAGACTTATGCACTGCATCAAAAGCATCACCTAATGTCTGTTCGGCGGATTGGATGATATTACCCATGTCATCCATTAATCCAACTTTGGTTGTCCCCATGTTATCTTCAGGACTATTCGTTTCTACAAGAATAGTAGTATCATTATCTAATTTATATTCGATGTAAGCTGTCATGAAATGTCCTTTTTTAGAATAATGAAAAATTAATTATCTACCTACAAGGAACAAAATAATTCATAAGTAGATTTATTAGTACTATTGTACTATTTTTTTGTGATGATGGCAAATTGGGTGTAAAATTTTGGTAACCGTCTACTAACGAGGGGAGTGAATAATTGTAATTATTCACTCCCCCTTTTGTCAGTAGACCCCACCCCCGGCCCCCGTGAACGGGAGGGGAGCAGTCACTTCCCCCTGCAAGCGGGGGGATTGAGGGAGGTGATTCCCCTCTCCCCGTGGGGGAGGGCTAGGGTGGGGGTGAACGGTTACGAATAATTACACTGCATGATAAACTTCCACTGTTTTGTGTGCAATAGCAGATTGGGTATAATGATTGATGACGCGTTCTCGCCCGGCTTCACGTAATGTTTGGCGTAATGCCACATCGTCAATTAGCCGTTGCAATTGTCTTTGCAAATCGTCCACATTACCTTCTTCAAATAACAACCCAGCAGAACCAATAACTTGTGGTATAGCCCCTGAACGTGAACCAATTGTTATCACCCCGCAAGCCATCGCCTCAATTAGCACCCTGCCGAATTGTTCTTTCCAGTTTCGACGACTGATAGAAGGTAAGACTAAAACATCCAATCCACTTAAATAATGTGGTATCATGGTTGAGGCTATCGGCTCATCAAATTTGACTCGCCCTCCAATGCCTAACCATTGCGAAGTATGTTCTAAGCGATTACGTTCGGAACCATCCCCTAAAATTTTCATCATCCATGGTCCCTTTAACTTGGCAGCCGCATTTAATAAAATATCTACCCCTTTTTCAGGCACCAACCGTCCCACAAAACTAATCACCAAAGTAGGTTGGCTCGGCTTTCTCACACTTTGACGAACGACCATACTTAATCGACTTTTCCGTTTTACCCGTTCATGTCGATAAAAAATTGTTGGGTCTACTCCAAATTGTGGGATTTCATACAACAATCCTTTGTAACCTTTTTTTTGCCACACTAGTCTCGCTTCCGCATTACCCACAATCAAAGCATTAGCATGATGAAGCACATACTTTTCCATCAAATTGAATGGCGGCGGATAGAAACGTTTGATATTTTGCCATGAAAATACCACAGTTTTTATATGATATTTTCTAGCAAGTCGCATGGCATGAAACGTGGCAAGGTTATATGGTTCTTCATCGATATGTATAATATCAGGCTGAGTCTCACCAAGAATTTGCTTGAGATGAGGGTAATAATGCAGATGAAAATTGCCGTTAAAGGTAATTGGACTGTTGATTAATTTGTAACCATTGACATGCACTTTTTCAAATTTTTTGTTTCCCCAAGCATGAGGCACAACAGCTGTCAAGTGAATGTCGGCAAATTTAGCAACCTCTTCTAATTTTTTTTGGTATACCCCCACTACAAGGGCTTTAGAAACCATTAGTACGTTCATTCGTAAATTGGTAATCTCATCGAGTAATTAAGACTGTCAAGGAATTATAGCATGACTGCCACAATTTGCAAACAAGAAATTATTATTTCTATCTATGCATACATTTTTCACTCAAAAAATTGCCTGATTTTTAAGTTGCGTTTATTATGCTGTACTATGAAATACACAATAATCAAAGAAAGTGACAGTTTACACCCGTTGTTCTATATAGTTCAGGATTTTAGGAAAGGTAAGTTAAAAATACCTGAACACCAGCGTGAACAAGCCTGGTCTGACGAAAAAATATTATTATGGATAGAACGAATCACAGGACAGGTCGGTGAAGGATTACTTAGTGGTCGTCCTTTGGGAGCCATTGCCACTTATACGATTATTGGTGATGCAAATCGTACAGTATGGCTTAATGATGGCTTACAACGTTTAACCGCAAGTAGATTATATGTGGATAATCCTGAACAATTTGGTCATACATCTGATAAAGCGGAACAATATCTCAAAGAATATGAAATTGTTGTGCAACATCGTTATTATCTCTCCCATGAGGTAGCGATGATTGAGTTTCAGTTGATGAATAATGGCACGCACCTGACCCCTCATGATTTTTATAAGGGGATTATAGCTTACATGCCCCATTATCAATCTTTTTGGTGTTCTCATTTCAAATGGTTGCATCAGGCAATTGAAGCCCAATCCCAACGGATAATATCAAAAGCAGGCAAAGTCAAATACAGCACAATTCACCATCGCCGCCGACACGATTATCTGCTGTATCATCGCTGGTTGGCTAAAAATACTGATGTCATGCGGATTCTGTCATTTAATCAAGGTGCAATTGATTTTGTGGCGGTCAAGCATGGCAAAGTACTTGAACAGTTATTGGTCAAAAATCTGCAAAATTTAGGACAGGATAAGGCGAGCCAGGCTTTGGATAGGTTTAAACGATTTATTATTAAACAGACCGACTTGGTGAAATTAACCTACGAAAAATTACAACCTCGTCAAAAGAAATTGCCGCTAACCATATATCGCTGGTTATTGGAAGTGGCTGTTTGGCAACATCAATGCCATGATTTGACAGAAGATGATTGGCAAACATTTGTCCATGATTTTTTGAAGTATCGTGTTGACCGTCAAAAAACGCCATCCAGTGAAAACAAACCGAAAAATGTTTCCCCGCGTCTTGGTAGCCTTCATAAAGTTTATGATGTGTGTCAAACAATT
>NBMH01000232.1 GCA_002084875.1 Anaerolineaceae bacterium 4572_78
ATCGACATCGCATCCAGCGACAAAAATTCTATTGAGAAAGCCAAAAACTGGATAAAAGGAATCACAGCCATGCCCGAATTAAACGAAGTATATCTGGGAACGGTAAAAAGTATCGTATCTTTCGGAGCGTTCATTGAAATCCTTCCCGGAAAAGACGGCTTACTTCACATATCTGAAATTGACTGGAAACGTATTGAAAATGTGGAAGATGTGTTACAGGAAGGCGACAAGGTAAAGGTCAAGCTTATCGGAATTGATGAAAAAACCGGTAAACTGAAACTTTCGAGAAAAGTTTTGATTGAAAGACCTCCGAAAAGCTAAAGTAAACATGAGTAACTTTTCATATTAAATAACGTATATACGATTAATCAACCCGTACTAATTAATATTTGATAAATGAGGCAATTAAAGATTACAAAACAGGTTACCAATCGTGAAACCGCCTCTCTGGACAAATACCTTCAGGAGATAGGAAAAGTAGACCTTATTACTGCTGAAGAAGAGGTTGAACTCGCCCGTAGGATTAAACAGGGCGATCGCATTGCATTGGAGAAGCTTACGAAAGCCAACCTGCGTTTTGTCGTGTCTGTATCAAAACAATACCAAAATCAAGGCCTTACCTTACCCGACTTAATTAATGAGGGGAATCTTGGATTGATCAAGGCCGCCCAACGGTTTGATGAAACACGTGGTTTTAAGTTTATCTCTTATGCGCCCAACGGTTTGATGAAACACGTGGTTTTAAGTTTATCTCTTATGCAGTTTGGTGGATTCGCCAGTCCATTCTTCAGGCATTAGCAGAACAATCAAGAATTGTACGCCTTCCTTTGAACAAAATCGGTTCCATTAATAAAATTAACAAAGCGAAGGAAATTGCTGGCGAGTTGGACATGACGGAAACAGAAGTTAAAGAATCCATGAGGAATGCCGGAAGGCACGTTTCCATGGATGCCCCTTTAATTCAGGATGAAGACAACACCATGCGAAGAAGCTGTAACTCCTGAAACCGGCTTGCTTTACGAATCTTTGAAAAAAGAAATTGACAGGGCCATTTCCACGCTGACACAGCGCGAAGCGGATGTGATCAGACTCTATTTTGGTCTGAATGGCGGTCACCCGATGACCCTGGAAGAAATTGGTGAAGCATTTGACCTGACACGAGAACGAGTTCGACAGATTAAAGAAAAAGCGATCCGAAGGTTAAAACACACTTCGAGAAGTAAGATCTTGAAATCGTATTTAGGTTAAGATATAGCGTCCCGATGAGGACGCTTTTTTTTTATCTTTGAAAAATGAGTCATTTAATTGCCCCTTCTCTTTTATCAGCTGACTTCGGAAAGCTGGAACAGGAAGTTGACATGGTCAACAACAGCCGTGCCGACTGGTTTCATCTCGATGTGATGGACGGTGTATTCGTTCCCAACATCACCTTCGGTTTTCAGATTATTAACGTCATTAATCAATACGCCCAAAAACCACTGGATGTCCACCTGATGATCGTTCAGCCCGAAAGGTATCTGGAACAATTTAAAAAAGCAGGCGCCGATATCCTGTCAATCCACTATGAGGCATCCACACACCTGCACCGAAGCATTTACGCCATAAAAGACCTTGGCATGCAGGCCGGAGTAGTGCTTAACCCGCATACCCATGTTTCCGTGTTGGAAGATATCATCTCCGACCTTGACCTGGTATTGCTCATGTCGGTTAACCCGGGATTCGGGGGACAGAAATTCATTGATAACACCTACCATAAAATAACACAGCTAAAAGAACTCATCCTGCGGAAAAATGCACACGCACTCATAGAAATTGACGGTGGTGTAACTCTCGACAATGCACCAAAACTGGTAAACGCCGGGGCTGATGTGCTGGTGGCCGGAAATACTATCTTTTCATCCGACGATCCTGTTAAAACCATTGAGTTATTAAAAGAAAGTTCACCCCTTTATTCGGCTTAAATGTATCCGTATCTGCGTACCATCAAAGTGTTTTTAACTGCTAAAAGGAAGGGTGACCATAAGCTTACCGACGTGAGTATTATGAAAATGACGGTGATGCCCGGAGATATTGACGTTTTTATGGAACTGAACAACGGACGTTTTCTGACCCTTATGGACTTTGGCCGCTTTGACGTAGCCATCAGGAGTGGATTTTTAACGCAGGTGAGAGACAAAAAGTGGGGCCTTACCGTTGCCGGGGCCAGTGTCCGGTTTCGCCACAGGCTTCGCTTATTTCAGAAATTTGAGCTCCATTCGCAGGTCATTGGCCATGATGAAAAATGGATCTATTTCCATCAGAAAATAGTTCGCAAAGGAAAGATACATGCATCTGCACTGATCCGCACAGGTGTAACGTCCAGCAAAGGCATTGTAAAAGTGGAAGAAGTGATCAGAACATTGAACTTTAGTTCACCCGTTCCTCCCCTGCCAATGGGCAAAGGTATGGGTGGAAGCCGACGAGCTGCACCCTAAATAACATATAAACTGTTACTAATTACGCGCAGTAACTTCCAGCAGATGGTAACCGAATTGCGCGCAGTAACTTCCAGCAGATGGTAACCGAATTGTGTTTTCACGGGTCCATGCACTTCATTGAGTGAAATATTGCAAATTTGTATCAAATAATATAAGCTTGTTTCAAACAAAACAACACTTTAAATTATTCTTCTTAACTTTAGCATCCCAATAATGAAAAACCAAATTAAATGCCCGCCTATAATCAAGCTTTTTACGGAAATGTGTGTGTGTGTGTACATTTAGAGTAGATTTTCATACTTTAAATCAATTACATCACATAGCCAGGAACGACTTTAACATAAGAAAGAATTCTTTTGACATCTCCTTTCTTTCTCCCAAATATGATCTAACCAAATTCATAGAAAATGGCCGTAGCTGAAAAGCCCGAAAGCTACGGCCTTAATTGCTACAATACATAGTAGACTTATCGGGAAGTCATAACAATAAAATATTCAACAAAAACACCAAAACAATGCAAAATAAACTTAATAAATTAAGCGTTATATTAGTTGTAATGCTCATAATAGTTAGCTCCTGTAAAAAGGATAATATTCGACAAGCCGGATTTATTGATAACAATACAGCTTATGCTAACATGATCGTGAACCGGATTGACAACTTCAGGATCCAGATGCACAGCACCGAAAGATCAGGTGATATGATGTTGCTGGATACGGCCATTTGGAATTTAGAAGCTTTGATCACTTACGACAAGGCATATCCCGATTCAGCTTCTAAAGACTTTAAAACAATGAAATCGTATTATACATTAACACTTGACGCGAACAATATGGTTACAGAAGCTGAAGTACAACAGGTGTATAACCTGATGCTCGACACGCTTAATTACCAGCTTTCATTATTTAATGATGATGTAAAATTTGCCGTTTTTTCGGATGTGGAGCTAATAGAAGTAGTTGGTAATACAGCACACATTATGGCATTAAATGGCTATGGTTCCGGTTTTATTTACGGGCTTTATTGGCCATTTATTGCTGATGATGACTGGATTTGGGGAACTCTTAGTGGACCTCTTGCTGGAAAATGTGATGGCACGGAAATAGGTGTTTCTGATGGGTCAGATGAATTAAGTTGGCGATTGAATAATCCATCAGCACAACCATCTACATGGAAATACACTGACATTGAAACAGTAGCAGTTCATTTCATGAATTGTACGTACAATGAACCCCCACAATTGCCTCGTGTATTTAGTTCATTAGATGGTAATCATTGTATGGAAAATGAAGAATTGACCTTCTTTCTGGAAGCAGCACATTGGATCATTTACGATTATAATTTACTTTATAATGATTCTGGGTGGCCAATTGTGATTGAAGACGGCGAAGGAGCCAGGCCAGAAGGAAAGAACTTTATAAGCATTGAAATAATTGATGCTTTTGAATATGCGTACAGTAGAAATTTCCATCACTACCATATTACATATGGCATACCCACAGGAATAATTCCTGATTAATATTTTTTCATTGCAAGGATTAACAATTGTTAGTCCTTGCAACTTTTTAATTTAATATAAATTAAATATACAATGAAAATACTTCAAACAATTGTTTTAATATTATTATATGGCACGCTCTATAGCCAAATTCAAACTTTTACATTTGAATATGTTACAGTAGATGACGACAGGCTTTGGGATGCGATAGAAACGGAAAATGGAAATTTTTATCTAGTAGGCCATATTGCCAAACCCGAATCTGATAAATACCGAGGATTGGTTATAAAAATAAGTCCTGACGGTCAACTTATTGATGAAAGAATAATAGATATACCCAACAGGAATTATGATATTTATGGTATTTTACAAGACACATTGGGATCGCTTATTCTCTGTGGGAAATCCTCGGATACTACACCAGAAATGTATCACACTAATCTCGAATTAAAAAGGATTAATTATGATTTGGAAACAATTGATTCTTCTACTTATCTGATTGCTGAAGATAAAAAAATTGGGGGAATGGGTAAAAGTTTGGGATACAATAATGATTTATTAATCGTTGGTGGATTATCATTCGAAACACCTCCTTACGGGAATGCTTTTATTTATAGATTAGACAACAACTTGGACAGCCTTCGTTTTCATCAATTCTCCATTGGTTCAATTGGTCATCAAATAAAGCAATTAAACGATACTACTTACTGGTGCGTTGGATGGTTCAGTGGTTACCTGTATGCAATGTTTGATACAATGTTCAATCTAATAGAGTACACTATAGTACCGGATATTCTAGCCCAGGCATATGGCCTTAAGTGGGATACCGATACTTCTTTTTTCATGGCAGGAGAATGGGGTGGTGGCCCGGATGATGATTTAGGTATGCTCAGACAATTCCATCCTTTTGATACAACCGGACACATATTTAACTCTTGGGGAACGGAGGGTATTTATGACTATCCAGCCCCAAACGGCGCTATTGACTTTCAAAATAAAGATTCGGTGTTTGTTGGGGCCATCTCTCCTTTTGCACGCTGGTGGTATTTGTCAAACTATCCATCTGATTATGTTATCCTTCAAATTGATAGTTTGTTAAATATCAGGTGGGAAAGATTTTATGGAGAAGGTGAATACTATTACGAATTAATGAAAGTAGTAGCAACAAAAGATGGCGGTTGCCTTCTCGCTGGTACCAGATATAACTATAATGGCGGGATCAAAGAACGGGATATTTTCATCGTTAAACTAGACAACGAAGGATTACTTGTTGGCACTAATGAAAACCCTGCCATAGAAATGCATGAAGCCCTCGTTTTTCCCAACCCGGGCACTAACTACCTAAATGTAAGGATAGCAGCTCAATACAAACAAAGTATTTTTGAACTGTATGATATCAGCGGCAAGCAGGTTTTATCAAAACTAATTACAGGTAAATGGGGAGAGGTGAATACTACATTTTTAAAAACGGGTGCGTATATCTACAAAATATACAATAATGAGGGATTGTATGAAAGTGGGAAGTGGGTGAAACAATATTAAACAGCCTCCTTCTTGACTATCATACATAAAATTCGGGTAATATTCCCGATTTCCTTTATTCCCTCTATAGTATTTTCATAATTAGAATTAACTACGGCTGGTTACCTCCAGCAGATGATATCCGAATTGCGTTTTCACAGGTCCCTGTACTTCATTCAGCGGAGCACTGAAAACTACTTCGTCAAACTCCCTGACCATCATTCCCGGACCAAATTCTCCGAGGTCCCGGATATCCTGCTGTCGGTTGCTA
>NBMH01000233.1 GCA_002084875.1 Anaerolineaceae bacterium 4572_78
TATTTTTTGACATGAAAAAGCGAGCTTTTTCGCTCCATTGTGCGACCATGTGACTGAAAATCATGTTGAAAAATATCCCAAGCCATGTTTTTTGTTTTAGCATTGAACAGCCCTCGCTATCGGGAATTGCTGTTCTTAATATAATTTGTAATGTTAGGTTGATATACTGTTAAACACAGTACATTATAATTCATTTAACAATTATGCATAGTGCATGGAGAAAAGTGAGGAAATGCTTGTTTTTATGATGATTTTAGCTTTCGTTGCTCTGGTAAGTCTTTACTTCCTTTCAATCGTTTCGCGGCAAGTCAATGACATGACAAGCGAATTGGGAAAACCTGATAGTAACTTTTCTATTGAATAGTATTTGCATGGGACTGACAAAATGACCAAATTTAATTTATTGCAAAAAACGCCTGGCTATCTACAGTCAGGCGTTTTTTATTTATCGATGAAGAAGTGCCAAAGTGAATACCATAAGCGGGTTTAAAATTACAATTCTTACCCTTAGCAAGTATAACAAATTATGATTATTCACAGACTAACACCTGATGATGCTCAACTAGCCTGCCATGTAGTTAATATTTTCAAGTCAGCTCAACCAACAACGGACTACATGACCCATTTTTTATCAAATCCAAACACATATTTCTACATCGCCGAAATAGCAGAAAGACCAGTTGGCTTTTCGTTAGCATACAAGTTAGAACGATGTGACGAGGATAGACCCATGATGTTTTTTTATGAGATAGAAGTCCTACCTGATTATCACCGTCAAGGCATTGGTAAAGCATTGGTGAATAAATTAAAAACGATATGTGAACAAGAGCAGTATCTAAAAATGTTCGTCTTCACCAATGAATCGAATGCACCAGCCATGCATTTATATCGTTCCACAGGTGGGAGACAGAAGCAAACATACGATGTCATGTTTGTGTATTGATTTTCAACACTCACCATCAAACTTGCCAAAAATCGTATTTTATCATAGAATCAAATTAAGGTATAGAGAATCATGGATATTCTGGAAGGTAAGGCTTGCCTTGACGCTCCAGAAATGTCTTTATGACTGTTTTTTTAGTACACTTGAATATTGTGGAGGATTAAAAATGAAAGATATTCTTACATTAAATATTAGTAGGGTAAATGTTAGAACTAAAATTATGATTGGCTATGTCATTGTACTTGCTCTTATAATTCTACTTGGTTGGTTGGCTATGTCTAGCATGCAAGCAATTAAGGATAAAGTTGACTATCTTAGTACAGTTCTCTTAGAACAAAAGTCATTATCTGAACAAGTTGCAAACAGTATCCTGACTTCGCAGGTTCAAGCTAATCGCTACATCGCCAACCCTGAATCTGAAGATACAGCTGATTTTGAGGCTGAAATCACTCATCTCAAAAGCCATCTCAAAGATCTGAGCGGAAAATGCACCGGCGACCGACTTGATGATGTGAATAAAATTGAAACTTCGGTCACAGAATATGAGATTACCTTTAGCCAAATTTATACGCTCACTCAAGACCGCCAAATCTTTTTAGATACTCTATTCAAACAAAGTGAGACAATCCTTGAAAAAATACGCCAACTTCAAAATAATGCATTTGCGGCAAATGATATTGATGATTTACACCAACTTACCCAAGCAATGAATATGCTTCATTTGACACGTTTAGATATCATGCAATACATTATAACCAACGATGAACAATACGTTATGGAAATTGAAACATATTATAACAATCTTATTGAAGTATTTGTTGCATTAAACGAACAAAGTAACACTCCTTCTCGTCGACAACTTGCTCAAGATGCGACGGTAGCCTTGAAGGCCTTTTATGATACTTTTAACAAAATTCATGATGGTTTTATAGAACAAGGTATATTGGTCAAAACAAAACTGGATGTACAAGGTACCGATATTCATTTTAAGACTGCCATACTTTCTAGGAATATAGATAAAGATTTTTCCATAGAGAGAGACGATATTTATGAACTTTACCGACGAATCCAAATTGGTTTAGCAATAGCATCTGTCGTTATCTTTGTCATTGGTGTTGGTCTAGGCTTGGTTATTTCTAAGCGTATCACAGACCCACTGGTATTAATCACGAAAATGTTGCAACAGATTTCGAATGTTGATTTACAAACCCTTGCTTCAGAAATGGGTTTCCTAGCCGATGGTGATTTGACACGAAAATTACGGATCACTTCCCAACCGATAGTAATAGAAACCAATGACGAAATCGGTCAGATTGGACATGCTTTCAATGGTATTATTACTTATTTAGAAATGATAGAACGTGCTTTTATAACCATGACAACAAACTTAGGACATTTGGTAAAATTGGTAACTCAAAACGCAAATCAAGTCAGTGATTCTGCTAATAAATTAAATATCGGTACCAAGCAATCTAGTGAAGCCTCCATGCAATTAGTACATACAATTGAACAAATCGCTAGAGGAAGTACGGAACAATCAGAAGTATTGCAAAACGCTTTTTCATGGATTAGCCAGATGTCCCAGGCAATTGACAACATAGCCCGAGGTGCTCAAGAACAAGCAAGTGCAGTAGGTAGTTCTTCGCAAATTACAAGCAAAATTAACAAAGTTATCAGATTAGTGGCGGATAATGCTCAAGCAGGTTTGGAGGACGCAGAACAAGCTAGTCAAGCCGCTCAAATAGGGGTTGACACCGTGCAGTGGGCAATTAATGGCATGCAATCTATTAGTCAGACAGTTCAACTTGCTACCAGAAGTGTTGAGAAAATGGGACGACATTCCCAACAAATTGGGGCAATCATTGAAACAATAGAAAACATTGCCATTCAAACTAATCTTCTAGCATTGAACGCTTCAATTGAAGCCGCTCGAGCTGGGGAGCATGGTAAAGGATTTGCTATTGTTGCCGATGAAGTGGGACAATTAGCTGATAAGTCTGCCTCCGCCGCCAAAGAAATTGCTGAGCTAATCCACGGCATTCAAGATACCGTTGACGAAGCAGTTAGTTCTATGTCAGAAGGAACAACTGAAGTTAAAGTTGGCATGGAACGTGCCGATGAAGCGGGGAAAGCTCTTAATTCTATCTTGACCATTTTTGAATCGGTAAATGGTCAAATCAAGGGTATTTCATCAGCCGCCCAAGAAATGCGCAACTTATCGGAAGGGTTGGTAAATGCCATGGATACTGTTTCATCGGTGGTGGAAGAGAATACGGCTATTACAGAAGAAGTCGCCGCAAATTCTGTCCGTCTCAATGAAATTATTGAAACTTCTTTCAAAGTACATGATGACCATGGAAGGAGTCTTGATGTCAGACACAACTCTCACAACTGGTGATTTTCGTAATATAGCGACATCTATCGAAACCGCAGTTAGTCAAGTGATTGTGGGTCAACATGACCTCATCCGTTATACCCTCATCACTTTATTAGCTGGCGGCAATGCCTTGCTCGAAGGTGTGCCAGGCTTGGGGAAAACAGTACTTGTTCGGACTATTTCTCAAGTGATTGATTGCCATTTTAGCCGCATCCAATTTACTCCCGACTTAATGCCTGCTGATATTGTGGGAACGAATATCATTGCCGAAGATGAGACAGGCAAGCGAACATTCCGTTTTGTTCGTGGTCCAATTTTTGCCAATCTTGTTCTAGCCGATGAAATTAATCGTGCTACACCCAAAACACAATCTGCCATGCTAGAAGCAATGCAAGAAAAGCATGTAACCGTTGCTCGGCAAACTCATCAACTTGCCGCTCCCTTTTTTGTGCTGGCAACACAAAATCCTCTCGAAATGGATGGAACATATCCCTTGCCCGAAGCCCAACTTGACCGCTTCTTTTTTAAGATTAGTGTGTTTTATCCTTCCGTTGAGGAGCTTGTTACAATTGCCAAACAAACTACAGGTACAGAGGCTATTGAGTTGACACCTGTAGCAGACGGTAAAACAATTATCGAATTGCAACAACTAGCTCGAGCTGTGCCTGTGGCTAGGCATGTGCTCAAAGCAGCTGCTCGCTTGGTACGTGCCAGTCATCCCGATGACGAAAATGCATGCCAAGAGGTTCGTCAATTTGTGCGTTACGGTGCCAGCCCACGTGGCATGCAGGCTTTGATTTTAGCGGGCAAAATTATAGCCTTGCTTGACGGCAGATACAATGTGGCAATCGCCGATTTGCAATCTATAGCTCATCCTGTCTTGCGTCATCGTCTCATTCTCAATTTCGAGGCAGAAGTGGAAGGGATTCAAGCTGATATGATTATTGACAAGATTTTGGAAGGAGTCGTGAGTAAGAAAAAATAACATGGAAAAACTCAAATTTAGTGAATGTACATTGGTTTTATTGGATGAATTATTTATCCTTTATGAAGATAAATCATTGGAAATATTAAAAACATGGTTACATGCCAAAGCAGAGATTGATACTGTAGAAAATCAAGTCTTAAAACGGTATCAACGTAGCATTAATATTTATTGGCATGATTGGAATGAGTTTGAGCTTATTCAGCATTTTATTGGTCCTATGTTTGCCCTAGTTGATTTTTCCAATCGAGCATTTGGGTTATTTGCTCAGAGAAATTTTGCTACAGTAGTAAATGGTATTGAGTTGCATGGTAAACCTGATGGCATTATTGCAAGCGGTTATCGTAGCCCAAAGCAACCTTATTTTTGTTTCCAAGAATATAAAAGAGAACAAGACCCAGAAGGCGACCCCGCAGGACAATGTCTGGCTGCCATGCTTGTTGCTCAAGAAATGAACGAACATAAACATCCAATTTATGGCTGTTATGTGGTAGGGGCAAATTGGTATTTCATGGCATTGTGTGGCAAAAAGTATGCGATTAGCCCTGCTTATGTAGCAACGCGAGAGCATATTTTTGATATTTTTCGTATATTAAAAGTACTAAAGGAAATTATTATTAATCTTGTGGGTATTAGGGCTGTTCAATGCTAAATAAGATATTGGATTTCGTACCTCAATCTCATCCATGGGGTATTGTTTTTAACAGAATATGTAGAGATTTATGGTATAAATCCTACACGATGATAAGACATGTGTCCCATATTCCTACCATGTTCTACCTGAAA
>NBMH01000057.1 GCA_002084875.1 Anaerolineaceae bacterium 4572_78
ATGAAAACAGGTAAACAGTTACCAAGCATTGATGTATTGAAAATATTATGGGAAAAAGAGACTGAGCGAGCCGAGCAGGAACACATGCGAGCCGAGCAGGAACGCATTCGAGCCGAGCAGGCTGAAAACGCCCTTCAAGAAACCGCACGCAAAATGTTAGCAGAAGGGTTCAGTATTTCTATGATAACAAAAATCACTGGGTTTCCACCCGATGAAATTGCCAAGCTGTAGACTTCATCAATCGTGGCATACTATTAGAACTTAGGACGGACGGAATCTGAATCGAATCCCAAAAAAAGGTGGTATACCAATCGAGAGTAATAATTGTGAAAAAAGGTGGAAAATATGATACAAATAACCGTTTCAGATGAAGATAAAGAACAATTGAAACACGATATGGAAAAGCATTCTAATCCTATAGTTAGACAACGCTGTCGAGTAATCTACTTGAAAAGTATAGGTATGAAACCAGGACAGATAGCTCAAATAGTTAATGTGCATGTTAATACCATTACCAATTACCTGAAGTTATATCAGGCTCAAGGGCTAGCAGGCTTGTATCAGTTACACTATCTAGGACAACCTAGTGACTTGAATGCATACCAAGCTGATATCTCAAAGCAGATTTAGAAGCCAAACCTGTTGGGTCACTAGGCGAAGCACGAGAGCGTATCAAAAAGCTAACAGGTATAGCACGTTCCACTACACAAATAAGTGCTTTCCTGAAAAAGCAGGGCTTCATGTGAATTATCAATATCAAGATTTATCCCCGAATAAATTGCAAAAGCATTAGCATTACGGCGACGTAATTCCAATAACACAGGATTGACTAATAATTCAGACCGTGCCTTTTCACTTGATGAAGTCATAATTAAATTATACCCAATTGCCAATATTTCAGTGAGCCAATCACTGGCTGATATTGGTAACATGTCAATAGTTTTTTCTGTTAGGTTAAATTGTGCTTTTACTTGATTGAGATTAAAATCACTGTAAGCTATAATAATATATCTCCTCATTCCATCGTAGCCATGATTTCCAATCACGTAGTATCGCAATTGGAAATTACGGCTACAAAAATCAAGAATATTAGTAGAACTATTCCGAATTCGTCAGCATGACTAGCAGTCCATGCAATTTCGAGGCTTGATTCGTCAGGTCGGCTAGCTTAGTTCGTTCATTTTCGACGATGTGAGCGGGAGCTCGGGAGACAAAGTTTTCGTTTGCTAGTTGTTTTTCAGAACGCTCCATGCGTTTTTCTAAGTCGGCGATTTCGGATTCGAGGCGTTGTCTTTCCACAGCGACATCAATCAATCCTGAGAGCGGTAGATAAATTTCGATTCCACCTTCGACAATGGCAGTTAATGCCTGGCGAGGTTTTTCCTGTAGTGAATCGGTTATTTGAATGGTGCTTTCATCTAGGCGTGCCAAGTGATTAATCACATGACTTTCCTCTGTTATCAAATCAACATGTTCACCCGCCACGATAATAGCCGTGACGTATTTACCTGGCTCAACTTTGTAAGTAGCCCGTACATTACGGATAGCTCGAACTATGGCGATGATGATGTTCATTTGAGATTCGGCTTCATCATTCATCTGTCCAGCAATGGGCCAATGTGCAATGCACAAACTTTCACCATGATGTGGTATATGTTGCCAAGCGGCTTCGGTCACGAATGGAATGAATGGATGTAGCAATCGCAAAGTGCGGTCTAGGACATATACCAACACTCGACGAACTGTCGTTTGAGCTCGAATATTTTTCCCCTTTAGGCGGATTTTTGAGATTTCAATGAACCAATCTGCGTATTCATTCCAAAAAAAATCGTAGGTTTGTCGACCTGCTTCGCCGAAGTTAAAACTATCCATCAAACGAGTTACATGTTGTACAAGCCGATTATGTCGACTCATTATCCAGCGGTCGGCAAGCGTCAAGGTAGATAAATTTATAGTAGCGATGCTATCATTGTGCATAATACCTAGATTATTAACCACAAAGCGAGTGGCGTTCCAAATCTTATTGCTAAAATTTCTATTACCCGCCACGCGTTCCAAAGAAATGTTCATATCATTACCTGGTGTCGAGCCTGTCAACAAGGTAAAGCGTAAAGCATCGGTGCCATATTTGTCCATGACATCAATTGGGTCAACCACATTGCCATAAGACTTACTCATTTTCTTGCCATGCTCATCTCGTACTAAGCCATGCAGATAAACAGTATGAAACGGAATTTTGTCAGTACATTCTAACCCTTGCATAATCATGCGTGCCACCCAAAAAAACAGAATATCATAGCCCGTTTCCATTACATCGGTCGGATAAAATCGTTCTAAGTCTTCGGTTTCATTGGGCCAACCGAGTGTACTGAAAGGCCACAATCCCGAACTAAACCAGGTATCCAACACATCAGGGTCTTGTCTTAATTCTGTCGAGCCACATTTGCATGAGGTTGGGTCTTCACGAGCAACAATGATATTATCGCATTTTTGACAGTACCATACAGGGATACGATGTCCCCACCACAACTGACGGCTAATACACCAATCGCGAATATTCTCCAACCAATGATTATACACTTTCGTAAAGTGTTCGGGGATAATACGAATTTGACCGTTACGCACCACTTCTAAGGCTCTGTCAGCAAGTGGCTTCATATTCATAAACCATTGTGTGCTGACGAGAGGCTCGATGATTTCACAGCCTCGTTGAGAACGTGGCACTTGCATGAGATGAGGTTTAGTTTTAATGGTTAACCCCAACTTTTCCATGTCTGCCCATAATTTTTTTCGTGCTTCGAAACGGTCAAGGTCGACATACGGTCCCGCATTTTTATTCAGGACGGCATTTTTGTTCATGATATTGATGATAGGTAAATTGTGTCGCCGACCAAGTTCAAAATCATTTGGGTCATGACCTGGTGTTACTTTCAAGGCACCTGTACCAAATGTCATGTCAACATACGTGTCGGCAATAATTGGAATGGGGCGGTTTAATATCGGCACCCAACATGTTTTGCCCACAAATTTTTGATAGCGTTCGTCATTGGGGTGAACTGCAATCGCCGTATCACCTAAAATCGTTTCGGGGCGGGTAGTTGCCACCGATAAAAAATCGTCGCTATCTGCTACTGGATATTTGAAATAGTAGAGTGTTCCTTGTTCTTCATGGTACTCCACTTCCAAATCACTAACGGCAGTTTGCAAGCCAGGACTCCAGTTTATGAGATATTCGCCGCGATATATCAATCCTTTTTCGTAGAGACGGACAAATGCCTCTCGCACAGCTTGTGAAAGTCCTTCATCTAGAGTAAAGCGTTCTCTATCCCAATCACAACTCGCTCCAATTCGGCGAATTTGGCGTTGGATGTGACCGCTATATTTTTCTTTCCATTGCCAAGTGCGACGCAAAAATTCTTTGCGTCCAACTTCCTCACGGCTTGTGCCTTCATCGCGTAGCATTCTCTCGACTTGCAGTTGTGTAGCGATACCAGCATGGTCTGTACCAGGTATCCACAAAGCCGCTTTGCCATTCATGCGATGATAGCGAATCATCAAATCTTCTAAGCCAACAAACAGCACATGCCCCAAGTGAAGCTCACCTGTCACATTTGCTGGAGGGATGGAAATCACAAATGGCGTGGCATCCTCGCCCGCTATCTCTGGTTTAAAATAACCTTTCTCTTCCCACCATTCATAGATACACACCTCATAATATTGTGGCTCGTAAGCCTTTGCCATGGTTTTGAGGGCAAATGGTAGTTCTTTAACCATAATTTCTCCTTCTTCAAGACCTTTAATATTTCTATTTTGCCAGTTTACTTGTTTTTTTGAAATGTTCCAAATTGTGGGGATGTAGTTTGGTTTTGTGATTATTCACTCCCCCTTTTGTCAGTAAACCCAAACTCCCGGGCTCCCCGTGAACAGGGAGGGGAGCAATCACTTCCCTCCGCAGGCGAGAGGATTGAGGGGGGGAGATTCTCCCCTATCCCTGTAGAGGAGATGTTAGGGTGGGAGTGAGCGGTCATGTGGGGACTTTTAGCATGCGTTAATATTTTTGGCACAAGGTTTTTGCTTGTTTCAGGATTATGTGGTATTGTTTCCCATAAATTTTTAATAAGATGTCGTAGCTATTTACCTCACCCTAACATAGGGCTGTTTAATGCTAACAAAAAACATGGCTTGGGATATTTTTCAACCACGTGGTCGCACAATGGAGCGAAAAAGCTCGCTTTTTCATGTCAAAGCAAGCTTTGAACAGCCCTGAATAGTAGGGGCGTACGGCCGTACGCCCCTACAACTAGCATTGAACAGTCCTACCCATGTTGGGTTTGGGTCTGGTGGGTTTACTAACGAGATGGAGTGAATAATCACGTAATTATTCGAGAATATAATGAAACTTTCTACATTAGATAATATTGATACTCTCAAAGAAGAAGTACAAAATGATGTTAGTCCTGTATCATTCCCGCAATTGACAATAGAAATGGGAATGTACATGCTGTTAATCGTTATCGCATTAGGCTTGCGTTTGAGTTATCTTCATGCCTATCCATTGAACGAAACCGAATCGGCTCAAGCATTGGTGGCATTAGAAATAGCTAAAGGAAATCCGCCACAAGCAACGGGTTACAGTCCTCTCATGGCAACACTTAACAGTTTTATTTTCTTTATTTTTGGCGATAGTGATACCACAGCTCGGTTTGCTTCTGTGTTATTAGGTGTTATTTTAATCGCCTTGCCGATAGCTTTACGCAAACAATTGGGAATCATGGGAGCATTGTCGGCTTCAGTATTGCTCACATTGTCGGCTTCGACCATGTATTGGTCGAGGATGGTGTCAGGTGAAATTGCCGTCGCCGTTGGGGTAATGTTGCTCCTTATTGGATTTGTTAAATGGTTGGATGAGAAATTGGATTGGGGGTTGTATGTAATTGCTTTGGGAATTGTACTACTACTCATCAGTGCTGTACCTGGTTATACTGCTTTAGCTGTAACCATAGTTTTACTGCCATTAGTATTTATTCTCAATCCTGATGTCCGTTCAAGCATGATAAATTCTCAAGAGCGTATTCGTCATGCCGCTATTTTTGGAGTGGGAGCATTATTTATTTTAGCTACGGCAGGCATATATAACTTGACGGGATTAGCAACTATATCTGATTTATTCACCACATGGTTACATCAATTTGGCATTCAACCTCAAATTGGTGGTGGGTATTTCGCTATTTTAATGTTGCCTTTCTATGAACCTGTGATTATATTTTTTGGATTGATGGGCATTTTTTATACATTCTGGCGAGGTCAGGCACTTGATTGGGTTTTGTTCATAAGTTTTCTTACCGCATTGATATGCGACATTGCCATGAGCGGTAGGAGTAGCGGACAGATTTTACTCCCCATCATTCCGTTAGCATTATTAGCTGGGCGGGTCATCGAGTCATTATGGAAATCGTTGTGGCATCATGCAACTTGGGAAAGAGATGGTTTGTTTATCAGTGCTGGCTTGATGATTGTAGTCTTTATCTACATCACATTTGCTAGTTGGACAAAATGTACCCCTCAAATCGAAAAATGCGATGTTGCATGGATTCTACCTTTTTCAGGTGTTATTTTATTGGTCGGTTTAGCAATTATATTTCTTGCTTTAGAAGGTTGGAAAATGTGTCTACGTGGTTTTGGAGCAATTCTTTTAGTTACGATGGGTTGTTTTTCGATTGGGCATAGCTGGCGATTAAATTTCGCTCCCCTCAAAGATTTACCATTTCAACCGATGGTAACTCAACCGACTTCTACTCTACTGCCCATTTTAATTAGTGATTTAGAACAGATTTCTATTGAGAAGACAGGTGAAAAACATCAGATTGATGTGGCAGTGGTTGGGTTTGAAACACCAATATTACATTGGTACTTACGCGACTTTGATAATATTCGGTATTCCTCTGATTTTGTGTCAGTTTCCGATTATGCTATAGTGCTAACCGGTCCAACGGGTGGCGAACCTTATGGCGGGGGCTATGTCGGACAAGATTATTCTCTCATTTCTGATTGGGCACCAAGTTACATTGATGCCAGCAAAGACAGCATACGATGGTATTTATTCCGCACTTTGCCGCGTCACATGCCAGGCTCAGACCAAGTAGTGATGTGGCTGTTAGAACACCCGAGCATAGAATGAATCCCGATTTTTTCTATCGTGCCTTAAAACCCAATATGCCAAATTGAGTTGACCAATTTGCCAAAAACTTAAACCCATGTATAAATAAGGTAACTATTCATTATTTCATCGATAAAATTTGATTAAGGAGATATAAAACATGGCAGGATTTAGGACTTATGATGATGTTATAGCTCTCGAGCAGACTCCATTAAATGAACGGAATTTGCCGAGCAGTACTTATGAAATGCTCCAACGTGGAGCGACAATTTCCCCTGATGGCATGGCTTTACAATTTTTTTTGCAAGGGACAGACTATACCGATGCGGTTAAATTTAGCCATCAGGAATTTATGGAAAAAGTTACCCAAACGGCAAACATGTTGCATGATTTAGGGATTAGCAAGCATGATGTCGTTACGATTATTTTACCGAACTTACCCGAAACACTTTTCACAATCTGGGGTGGGGAAGCCGCTGGGATTATCAATCCCATCAATCCCATGCTTGAACCAGCTCAAATTGCGGAAATCATGAACACGGTTAAAACAAAAGTTTTGGTCACATTGATGCCTTTCCCAACCACTGATATTTGGGAAAAAGTGTCCTCCATTGTAAATGATGTCCCAAGTTTGCAGTCGATTTTGCAGGTGGATATTGCCGATTATCTACCCACATTAAAAAGAACGGCAGTTAAGGCTCTTGCCTGGAAAACGGCTCATAAAAGCACACGTCCCAAATTGCCGATTCGGAAGTTTGCCAAATTGATAAAACGCTATCCGTCCGATAAATTAACAAGTGGACGGGAAATCATGCCCGATGATATTGCCTCGTATTTTCATACTGGTGGTACAACTGGCACACCAAAGATTGCTCTACACTCGCACTTCAATGAGGTTTTTGATACATGGTCAACCAGCCAAGTTGTGGAACTAGATACTGAAAGTGTTGTATTCAACGGACTTCCACTTTTTCATGTGCATGGTGTGATTACAAGTAGTTCGGTTCCGCTTTCAAATGGTTCATGTATTGTTCTAGGTACACCGCAAGGCTATCGTGGTGAAGATGTCTTTAAGAATTTTTGGAAGATTGTGGAACATTACAAGGTAACACTTTTCATAAGCGTACCGACCATACTGACAGTACTTCTACGAGAATCATCTGAAGAGCATGACATTAGTTCATTAAAATTTGCCATAAGTGGAGCGGCTCCTATGTCAGTTGAAGTCTTCCAACGATTTGAAGAAAGAACAGGCGTACACATTTTAGAAGGATATGGTTTGACAGAAGGGACATGCATCGCGGCTGTCAATCCTGTGCTTGGAGAGCGGCGTATTGGTTCTGTTGGTTTTCCTATTCCATACCAGGAGATGAAAATAGCTCAACTTGATGCTGATGGCAAGTTTGAACGCTTCTGTGAAGTAGACGAAATAGGGACGATTGCCCTACGGGGACCCAACGTTTTTAAGGGCTACAAAGAGGATGTTCATAACAAAATCGCTTGGTTTGATAGCGGTGATGAGCAAGGCAAATGGCTCAATACGGGTGACATGGGGCGAAAAGATAGCGATGGATACTTTTGGCTGACTGGGCGAAAGAAGGAGTTAATCATTCGTGGTGGGCATAATATTGAACCGAAGTTGATTGAAGGTCCACTGTATACTCATCCTGCGGTAGCTCTTGTAGCAGCCATAGGTCGTCCAGACCCACGTGTGGGCGAATTGCCTATCGCTTATGTTCAACTGAAGCCTGGCATGGAAGCGACAGAGGATGAATTAATTGAGTTTGCTAAGGAGCATATTGCCGAACGAGCCTCTATACCAAAGAAAATTTATATTGTTGATGAAGTTCCATTAACAAATGTAGGCAAAATCTTTAAACCAAGTCTATCATGGCGTGAAATAAAATCAGTTTATGAGGAAGCCTTGACAGATGTGGCAGGTGTTCGTAATTTAACGATAAATGTTGGTTCTCATAAATTACATGGTACACTTGCTAACATTCAAATAGAATGTGAAGATGATGCTGACAATACTAATGTGACTGAAGCAGTCAATGAAATTTTGGGAACATATACTATTAATTATGAAATTGAATTTGTTTCATCGTAAGGGTAATTACCGAAGGGTCAAAGCTTGCTCTGACGCTCATGAAAAAGCAAGCTTTTTCGCTCCAAAGTTTCAAGCAAACTTAAACAAATTTATTGATGTCAGAATTTGCATTTGCTTTATTTTGTGCTAGACTGAAGGTGCATCTAAAATGATTTAGATGCACTATTATTTTTTGATTACAATGATGTAAATCAGCAAAAGATTTTAAATTTATGACAAACTTAAATCCATTTAAAATAGCCCAACGGCAATTAGACGAAGCAGCTGAAAAATTACAGCTTGATATAGCTGCTCATTCATTACTACGAGAACCTCTACGAGAATATGTGTTTACTTTTCCCGTCCGCATGGACGATGGGTTCGTAAAGGTTTTCAAGGGATATCGTGTTCAATATAACGATGCCCGAGGCCCATGCAAAGGTGGGATACGATTCCACCCCGATGAGACTATTGATACTGTACGGGCACTTGCTGCCTGGATGACATGGAAATGTGCTATGGTTGACATTCCACTTGGTGGTGGTAAAGGTGGAGTTACATGTGACCCACGACTACTTTCTGAATCAGAATTAGAACGACTAGCACGTGGTTACATGCGGTCCGCTAACCGCTTCATTAGCGATGATATTGATGTCCCTGCTCCCGATGTGTTCACCACGCCACAAATTATGGCATGGATGATGGACGAGTATGAAGTGATTCGCGGTAGACATCAACCTGGTATTATTACTGGTAAACCACTTGAACTTGGAGGTTCGGCTGGACGCGGCGATGCCACAGCTAGAGGTGGTATTTTCACCGTAAGAGAAGCAAGTAAAATGTTAGATATTAACTTGAAAGGTGCTACAGCAGCTGTTCAAGGTCATGGAAATGTTGGACAGTTTGCTCATCAACTTGCGATTGATTTGCTGGGCATGAAGGTGGTTGCAGTTTCAGACGTAAAGGGTGGTATTTACAATCCTGATGGACTGGATTTTGAAGAAACCCTTGCCCACAGACTAGAAACAGGTTATGTAGTCAACATGAAGGGAACACGAAGCATCAGTAATAAAGAGTTACTTGAAATGGACGTAGATGTACTCTTCCCCTCTGCACTTGAAAATATGATTACTGAAAAAAACGCTGATAATATTAAGGCTAAAATTGTGGCTGAATTGGCAAATGGTCCCACCACACCCGAAGCCGATAATATTCTATATGAAAAAGGTATTTATGTCATTCCTGATTTCCTGTGTAATGCAGGTGGCGTGACGGTCAGTTATTTCGAGCAAGTCCAAAATTCTTATGGATATTATTGGACGAGTGAAGTTGTACACCAACGACTCGATGAAAAGATGACCAAAGCCTACCGCTCTGTGCATGAAATGGGACAAAAACATAAAATCCATAATCGCCTAGCAGCATATATGGTCGCTGTTAGTCGAGTTGCAGAAGCAATGAAATTACGTGGCTGGGTATAGTTAGTTTAACATAGAATTTTGTGTTGCGTAGTGCAAAAGAAACAGTTCCCCAAAATAGTTCATGTTTCGACAATGTGTTGCCATTCCTGTAGTTATCAAGTGGGCAGGCTGTAATTTTAAGGCGATATATTTTTGCATGTCCGTAGTAAAATGAAAAAATATTCCGAAAATATACAGACTGACACACATACCTAGATACCATGCGGGAACATGCACGCTTTGAGATATTATAAGCCAAGGGGATATCCAGTACAATGACAATGCTACCAAGTTGACCAATCCATAACCCCAACTTATTTCCTGTTCCCATGATTTGTCGGGAAAAATATTGCTTTTCAACACCCATAAAATTCCATAAGTGCCATGCAATGCCAAGTAAAGCCAAGCAGTAGTATTTGTCCACTGATTATAAATTGCTATCATAAGCAAAACAACTAATCCTGTTAGTGCCTTGTGTGAATCGATGAAGTATTTTTGTTTCATAGAAAATAATATAGCACAATTAGAGTGAAAAGAAACATAGGAGCGAAAATTTGTCTTATTTGCTAAATTGCCTAAAATAAGAATATAAACTTTATACTGAAACATCATATTTGCAGATAGAAGTGAGGAGTACAAATGGATATATTACGACATGCGGCTGGGTTTACCCCATTACCCAATAGCATAAATCGTTTGTTAGATTTAGCGTACAACTTATGGTGGACATGGCACCCCGAAGCCCAAGATTTGTATCGAAATATTGACCCCGAATTGTGGGAAGAGGTGTATCACAATCCTGTTCGCTTTTTGCGGGAAGTTCGTCAGGTCAAGCTAGATGAAATATCGCAGGACAGCGATTATATTCAAACATTTCATAAAGTGTTGGGCAATTTTGAGTCCTACATGATTTATGATAACAAGTGGTATGCCAAAAAATTCCCCAACCAAAAACATAAACCTATCGCTTATTTTTCAGCCGAGTTTGGCTTGCATGAATGTTTGCCAATTTATTCAGGCGGTCTAGGTGTTCTTTCAGGTGACCACACTAAAGGAGCCAGTGATTTAGGTATCCCACTGGTTGGAGTTGGCTTTTTGTATCCACAAGGATACTTTAGACAAGTTATCCCTTTGCATGGTACACAAGAATCGATTTATCAAAAAGTCCGTTTTTCAGAAGTACCTGCCTTGCCTGTATACGACGGCGATGGAAAAGAAGTAGTTGTTTCTGTACAGTTACCTGGTCGAATGGTACATGCCAAAGTGTGGGATATTAATGTAGGAAACATGACCATTTATTTGATGGATACCGATATTAATCCCAATGCCGAAGGTGACCGCGAATTATCGGCTCGGTTGTATGGCGGCGATAAAAAAATGCGACTAGCTCAAGAGATGGTTTTGGGCATTGGTGGAATCCGTGCCTTGCGTCAAATCGGCATTGAGCCAGCCGTGTACCACATGAATGAAGGGCACTCTGCTTTTCTGGTATTGGAACGTGTGCGAGAATATGTGAAAAAAGGATTAACCTTTGATGAAGCAACTAAAAAAGTAAAATCAACTTCGGTATTCACCACACATACGCCTGTCCCTGCTGGGCATGATGCCTTTAGTTTTGACATGATGGAGAAATTCTTTGTTGGTTATTGGGACGAGTTAGACTTGAGTAAAGATGAATTTCTAGGGCTTGCTCGTCAGGATAAAGATTGGGGTCCTGAATTTAGCATGACTGTGTTAGCCATGCGGCTTTCTGGTAAGCAAAACGGCGTTAGTAAATTGCATGGTGAAGTTTCTCGTAAGATGTGGCAATGGCTTTGGCCTAAAAAATCTGTTGCTGACGTACCGATAACTCATGTTACCAACGGAGTCCACACTGAAAGTTGGCTTGCTCCCGAATTGAAAGAAGTCTTTGATGGGGCAATGGGCAAAGATTGGGTACTACACCCTGATGACAGAGAAATGTGGGATTCCATAGACGATGTTCCCGATGAAACATTATGGGAAGTTCGCAATATTTTGCGGGCAAAAACTATTGACTTTGTACGACAACGAACACGTAACCGCTGGCACCGTTATGGCTCAAATCCGCATCAATTGCAATTGATTGATAATTTGCTTGATAAAGATACTTTGACCATAGGTTTTGCTCGACGTTTTGCTACCTATAAACGTGCAACCATGCTATTTACTGATGTAGAACGTCTCAAGCGTATCATGGGTCATGCTGACCGCCCCATCCAATTTATTTTTTCGGGGAAAGCCCATCCACGTGATGAACCAGGTAAGGCTCTCATTCGAGAGGTTTATCACCGTTCATTTGAACCAGGCTTGGAAGGTAAACTCATTTTTGTTGAGGATTACGATATTAATGTCGGACGCTATTTGGTGTCGGGCGTGGATGTGTGGTTGAATACTCCCATCCGTCCCCAAGAAGCTAGCGGCACAAGTGGGCAAAAAGCTGGCTTGAATGGTATTCCTAATTTAAGCATCAGTGATGGGTGGTGGCCCGAATGTTACAACGGAAAAAATGGCTGGGTAATTGGCACAGATGAAGAACCTGATGCTCATCGTGATGCCCATTATCTGTACACGCTCTTAGAGGAGGAAGTGGCACCATTATTCTACACATGCAACGATAAAGGTATCCCTGAAGGATGGCTCCAAATCATGAGAGAATCCATTAAAACAGTTGGGTCTCAATTTAGTATGGCTCGCATGTTGAGGGAGTATGTTCATAATTTGTACATGCCATTGTTGATAGAATAAAAAATAAGGTATGCCTTACAAAAAGAAAGAAGCCAAGTTTTTTTAAGAAACTTAGCTTCTAACACAGTAAAGGAGATTTGTCTAGTAAAATAAGGTTTATTGATTACTTGCTACGGATATTAGGGATGGACCGTAGGTACGGAAGTTATTGGCAACTATGACTAGGTCGGCGATGTCTATGACACCGTTGGTGGTATAGTCCATATTGGCTAAATCGCCATATATAACATTACCACCGTCCCAAGTATTCCTCCCTAGATTTGTGGCTATAAGTGTCAGGTCAAAAATGTTAATCACATTATCGTCATTCAAATCACCTGCAAGAAGAGTAACTTGATATAAATTCTCTGTGTTAATGTTCTCCCCTTGAGAATCAAGGTAGCCGAGTCTGCTAACCGTTAGTTTGTCATAAGGTGATGGTAAACTTAGAGCTACCTCTCCTGTAGTTCTATCAACACTACCATTAATTATAGACCCCATCTGAGTGACTCTTACTTGAATGCCCGTCATTTTATTGGTGACTAAATTTACTGGATTAGTTAAATCTAATGCTTGCAAAGAAACTCGGAAACTATGACCTGAACTCGCACTTGACCTAACTTGCAATGCACCAATAATAGGAAGTTCTTCGACTGGAAGTGTAGTAACAACGTTGGGGTTCAAATTAGTACATCCAGTAGTATTACTGTATCCAAAACATGGCGGAATTGATAACCCCCTGTTATTTTTAGGGTCAATGATGGTAAACACAACGTAGGTACCATCGTTAAGCGGTCTGTTTTCAATTGCCCACTCAATATTAATTAGCGAACCACTTGAGTATAGTAGTTTTTTACTCGGATTGAGTATGGCTATGCTAACGTAGCTACGTGTGTTGGTTTGCCTGTCCAAGTTTAATATCGGAGGATTAGGAGAAAACCCCCAATTAAGTGGTAAAGGAAGTTCATCAATTGTATTAAGTGGCACTACTTCATTAAGGGTTTCTTGAACAATATAATCAACCCCTTCGGTAAGACCATTAAAAATATCACCTGCTCTAATACGATTTACTGTCGCAATATCACCATTGTAATCGAATGCGACGTAAATCGCACTCATATCACCAGCTTGATTAATCATTAACTCTGTTGTAGCACGCCCCCCGCTAGGAACAGGTTGAGGATTAACACTATTGGTATTAATAAATAGATTTGGTATATCAAGGGTATCTGCACCAGGAACATCATCAGAATTACCGTCCCACCTACTATTAGGACGTAGCGTAAATTGATTTAAGGACGGTTCCTGTGCGTGGACTGAAACCATAAACATATTAGCCATGACAATGGCAACCAACAATGTAATACTAAAGATAAAATAATCTTTATTGATAGAACTTAAACATTTTGCTTTCGCATTCATTAAATTTTCCTCCAAAATCTGATAAAAAATTATTACAAAGAAATTTTCTTTATTGAAAACTTCTTTATTGAAATTGTTGATTTTATTTTAACCTTTTACAGCATTTTTCTCAACAGCAGTAATGCGGAAAGTTAATACAAAATAGCCACACCTGTTTTTATGTAATAGTACGGAGTCGGTGAGTCGCTTGGTTGGTGAGAACGAAAAGAAATAAGATGTATTTGCCAACCTGACCAAAAACTGCTAGATTATAATACATGAATACAAAAATTAAAGCAAATTCTTACAATCCAGATGATTATGAACGTCCTTCGGTAGCAGTTGATATTGTTCTTTTTTCAATCATTGAAGCTAAGTTAAAGACATTGCTTATCAAACGAGGGTCATTACCATACATGGGTGATTGGGCATTTCCTGGTGGGTTTGTTGAAATCGATGAGTCACTTGACAATGCGGCTTACCGTGAACTAAAAGAGGAAACGAACATTGACCAGTCACAAATTTATCTGGAACAGTTATACACCTTTGGCAAACCCAACCGCGACCCACGCATGCGAGTAATTACGGTAACTTACTTTGCCCTTGTGAGTGTTGACAAACTCAATAACCCACAAGCAGGAGATGATGCGGCTGATGTTGGTTGGTTTTCAGTATTTAATCCACCAGATTTGGCTTTCGACCATAGTGACATTCTGAAGTATGCCATTACTCGTTTGCGTTACAAGTTGGAGTATAGTGCTGTTGGTTTTCAGTTAATGCCTGAAACGTTCACCTTACGTGAATTACAGGAATCTTATGAAATTATCCTAGTAGAAAAATTGGACAAAGGAAATTTTCGTAGTAAACTACGTCGTACAAATGTAATTGAGCCGACAAAGTTTTATCGGGACACGCGTGGTCGCCCAGCTCGATTGTATCAGTTTAAGGTTGATGCGGTAGCCGAAATAAAAACGAGACGTTTATTCCCATAGTTATGAAAAAGATAACACCTCTTTATGAAAATCTAAGCATGGTGGTCAGTTTTACACTGATAGGATTAGCCCTTTATTTTGTTGTTGACATACCTGTAACGCCTGAGATACAGCTCATTGGTATGCCAATAAGCTCATTTGATTTACAGCAATTACTCATGGCGGTATGTTTAGGTGGGTTGGTATTTGCTGGGGTTGGCATGATAGTGAGTAGCCATACTGAAGTTCAGATAGACTACTCCATCCCATTTTGGGTCAATTCAGTATTACTTATCATTTTAGCAACATGGACACTGCCTTCATTAAATAATCCTATGAATTGGGGACTGGGATTAATCATAGTTGGTATCCTACTCTTTTTGACAATGCTGACTGAATATCGTTTGATTGAAACAGTAGAAACAAGTTTCAATGTTGCAGAATTGTGGTCAAGATGGGTAAGCTATGGATTGATGTTGACTTACGGAATTTATATTGGGCAAGCAGGAATATCTTTAGTTTTTCGCATCGTGGGTGTAGCATGTGTGGCTTGGTTACTTGCCAGTTCTATTTTTAATCTGCATGCCACGCACAATAAACATGTCAACCGATTATCTATTTTGGTAGGGTTAGCAATTGGTCAAGTTATGTGGTTTTTAGCATATTGGTCTGTTAATTCAATTATGGTAGGATTAATGACCTTCTTATTCTTTTATACTATTTGCGGTCTTATAGCAGATTACTTACAAGAAAAACTGACTCGACAGGTGGCAATAGAATATGGGGTTGTCATGGTACTTGGATTATGGGCAATTATGCGGATAGTTGGTTAAACTCATGTCAAAATGAGAGGTAAATTGTGCCACAAATATTTGGGGATTTTATTGAGCCAGGTAACAGTAAAGAGTATTTAGTTCTTAGCTTTTCTCCTACATCGCGACCAATTCAAAAACGATGGAAAAATAACGGCTTGTCAGCTGACTTTTTGGCGGATTACTGGATGACATTCTCTCCTACCAAAAATGTACTATTGATAAAAAAGCAGACTGCTATTAAAGACGCTATTAGTTTTATCGTTAATGAACTACTTGAAAATGCAATGAAATTTAACAGTGATGATGCGGCAGTTGCTATCCATATGAGTTTGTATTTTTATAATGACAAGATACGATTTTATGTAACAAATGGCATTAACTCTCTTCAGGTGAATGAGTTTCAATTATTCATCAATAAGTTGTTGACTGAATATCCCGAACGCTTATATATCACTCAGTTAGAAAATAGTGTTAATGATAGTACAAATAAAAATTCAGGTTTAGGCTTTTTAATAATGCTTGTTGACTACCATGCTGACTTAGCATGGAAATTTGATGTCATTCATGAAGTTCCTAAACATGAGACGGTGACAACAATGGCTCAAATTAACTTTTTGGATACAGACTGACAGGCTTCTAAAAACCCGTCAGGTTTAACCCATATGTCCGTACTACGGTTACACTGATTTTATACTTGCTAAGGGTAAGAATTGTAATTTTAAACCAGCTTATGGTATTCACAAAACTAACCATTTTTTGGTATAATACAGGAGATTATATTTCATGAAGATTGAAGGTCAAAACTACATAGTAACATATGATTCGTCGTCATCAACGATTTGTTGTGAAGGTGCATTTCGATTACGGGGCATGGCTGAGTACAGTCCCATTATGGAATTGCTTGACACGGTGGCAAATCAAAAACCTAAAAATGTTATCTTAAATTTGACGGGATTAAAGTTCATGAACAGTTCAGGGATAAATGTCATATCTAAATTCGTGATTAAGTTACGCCGTCAAAAATCAAGCGATTTAGTCGTTTTATGTACCAGTAAATACCCATGGCAAATAAAATCATTACGAAATTTAGAACGATTGATGCCTGGCTTAAAATTAGAAGTAGACTAGAAACGGGCATTTGGTCTGGTTACAAAGATGAAAAAAATTTTATCACAACTGCTTAATATCAAGTCAGGTGAAGAGAAGATAGTTTTTCTGCTCATCCTCCATTTTATGTTTATTGGCGTTGTCCGTATTTTTAACTCTACGGCATGCTATAGCTTATTCTTTTCTGAATTTAATGCGACCACATTACCTTATCTTTACATCGGTTCAGCATTCGTAACTACATCTATTTCAGTCGTTTATCTACGATTCACAAGAAATCTAACTCTTTTTCAGCAATTAGCCATTACACTGACTTTTTTAATTAGTGTAATGTTGACCCTGCGTTTTATACTTGGTTCATTCCAAGCTAATTGGTTAGTTTTGCTTCTTCCGATGTGGGTTGAAGTTATACGAGCCTTGACCAGTTTAGAAGGATGGGAATTAGCAGGTAATTTACTTGATGTTCGTCAGGGCAAACGTCTGTTTGGAATTGTTGGCGGTGGAATACGCGTTGCCATCATTTTCGGTGGCATGACAATGGCAATGATTGTAGATTGGTCAGGGGTAATTAACCTTTTCCTTATTTCAGCCTTTGGGCTATTTGGATGTCTACTATCATTGATTTACATAGCCCGAAAATATTCTCTAGTGTCCCCTTCTGATACGTCCGCTGATACAAGTAGCCAAACACAAAAAGAGGCTATATCGTATCGTGCCTTGTTTAACAACCGATATATTTTAATGATTATCGTTCTGGTGATTATTTTTAATTTCGGTTATTATTTTACAGATAACATATTTTTCAATCAAGCGGAAGTGTGGTATCCAACAGATAAAGAATTTGCTAACTTCTATGGGATTTTTTCGTCACTTAGTGGCATGCTAACGCTAATAATGATTTCCATAACGGGACCAATTATTACTCGTTACGGTATACGAATTGGTTTAATTGTCATGCCTATAACCATTGCTATAGGAAGCATAGCGATGATTACGTTGGGAACTATCAGCACTACAATATTGTTTTGGATAGCAGTAATGTTGTATGCAGCCGTCAATGCCCTCGACTCGTCCATCGACCAATCTTCCAATCAAATTCTATTTCAGCCGTTATTAAATAAACAAAGAGGACTACTTCGTGCATTAACAGAAGGGATTGCGGGACCAATTGCACTCGGCTTAACAGGTGTTATACTCCTGATTTTGAACAATGTGTTGAACTTCAGTGTTTTTGGTTTAGCAGGTTTTTTGCTTGTCATCGCATTTAGCTGGTTAGGTTTAACCGTTTTCTTGGGACACGAATATAAAAATGCTCTAGTAAACATGTTGTCAAAACGGCGATTAGGTGGGGAATTGCTTACCTTAGATAGCAATAGTCTCCGATTTCTTAGAGAAGGATTACAAAGCTCTAATCCCGAAGTCATGATTTATTCGCTCAATATGCTATTGGAGCATGATAAAGATAATACTGAAAAATATGTGAATAAATTGGTTAGCCATCCTTCTACTGAGGTACGCCAAGTAGTGTTACGTAAAATAGAACAATTGGAAATTATCTCGGCTTTACCACTCGTTAGAAATATTATTCGTTCTGAAAAATCACATGAATTGCAAAGTAGAGCCTTACGTACTTTAGTTGTCTTGGGAAATGAATCAGATTTTGATGAAGTATGTCGTTACCTTGACCACCACAATCAAGCTGTTCGTTTAGGTGCAATGGTAGGTTTAATGCGTAGTGGTAGTATAGAGGGGATATTAGTCGCGGGTGAGCATTTAATTTCTCTGATTAATTCTAAAATTCCTCAAGAACGAGTATTTGCGGCTGAGATTTTAGGAGAGATTGGCGTAAAAAACTTTTATCGTCCCCTGTTAAAACTATTGCATGACGAACATCCCAATGTGCAACGGGCATCTGTGATAGCCGCGGGCAAGTTAAAAAATCCTAAGCTATGGCAACCATTGATTGAATATCTTTCGGTCACAGGAATAAGACGTTTTGCAAAACATGCATTGACTGTGAGTGGAGTAGAGGTTGTCCCTGAATTGATAGATGCCTTTCATCAAAAGATGAATGACCGTGATGCCCTTATTAGAATTGTTAATATTATGGAACGTGTTGGTGGTGAAAACACACTATCGTTTTTAAGTGATAAGATTGATTTTCGTGACGAAGAAACACGTTACAATATTTTAGTGGCACTTAAGAACTTGAAATATCAAGTGGATGAAAAGGAAAGACCTCGTGTTGAGACTGCTATCGAAACTGAATTTTCAGAAAATATTCTCATTCTAACCTGTTTAGCTGATACCGCAGATAATGAACTGGTAACAATGTTACACGAAAGTTTGGAGCATGAATTTGAGCAAAGCCGAGACCGTATTTTAATGCTTTTCTCTTTCATCTATGACCGCGATTCAATTCTCAAAACACGAAACAATCTCAGTTTGGACCAATCTGATAAACAGGCTTATGCCATTGAAGTGCTTGATGTTCTTCTTTCTCAAAAACATAAATCAAGATTTTTGTCGTTAGTTGAGCATGCGAGTTATGACCAACGGATTAAAAAATTGCAACCTAAACCTCCATATACTCCATTGGAAATAGGTTCATTATTGCAAAATATCATTACTGTAAAAAATATTGATTTAGGGGCTTGGGTAAAAGCATGTGCTATTTACTTGGCAGTTGCATTGGAAATTCATGAGACTTATCAAACTGTTGTTCTAGCCACACAAAATCCCGACCCATTGATTCGAGATACATCCATAAAAGCATTATCAACATTAAAGCCCATTGAATATCAACCTTACTTGAGTTCATTATCTCAAGATTTTATTCCGTTTCTCACAAAAGCTATCGAGCAAAAACGAAAAGAACGACAGGAAAAAAATATGTTATCAACAATTGAAAAAGTAATGGTATTGAAAAAAGTCGACCTTTTTAGGTATAGCCCTCATGAAACATTAGTTGAAGTAGTAAATATATTGGAAGAAGTTGAACTATCAGCAGAAGAAGTACTATTTAACAAAGGTGATATTGGCGACAGCATGTATATGGTTATATATGGCAAAATACGTATATTTGATAAAAAAAGCACCTTTGATTATAAAATAGCGGGACAAAGTTTTGGCGAAATGGCGATACTTGATAAAAGAGCTACCCGTTCCGCATCCGCAGCCGCTACAGAAGATACGTTTCTTTTTCGTTTGGGTGAAGAACCGTTTTCTGAATTAATGGCTGACCGATTTGAGATTGTCGAAGGTGTGATTCAAGTACTCCTAGACCACATAAATAATGTGATGCAAAAACGTATCCAAAATAGTTAGACCTGATAGGCTTCAACAACTATACCTGACGCAAATTCTTGAGCGAGGGCTAGCACTTCATCCTTGAATGGTAAATACTGCTCATCGGATGCGGCAATCTGACATGTCTCTTTGATGATACTATCTACATTTCCATCCTTTGCCAATTTGTACAACAGTCTCATTTCTTTTGAGGGAGGCACAATGAAAGGTGATTCCTCTATGAAATCATCCTCAAAGTACAACTTTGAATCTTCTTCCCCTCTCCATAAGTGGGCGGGGCTAGGGGTGGTGGGGGCGGCTAGGCTAGGGACAGTAAAATTTACAGTAGTTCCTTTGCCTAGTTCACTTTCGACCCAAATTCGACCCTTATTCTTTTCGACCATTTCTTGGCAAATAATCAAACCAAGTCCTGTACCTTGTTCTTTATTTGTGCCGAGTGTGGTATGATGGGTGTCGATTCGGAAAAGTTTGTGTTGGTCTTTTTCACTCATGCCGATACCTGTATCTATCACAGAAACTTCAATAAAGTCAGAACCTACGAGTTCCTGGCTCCTTTCAGTATCATCTCCCCCTTCCCATGCTCTAGCTGAAATAGTAACACTCCCATCATTTGGTGTAAACTTGAGGGCATTGGTGGTTAAATTACGAATGACAGTATCAAGCATATTTTCATCTGCATGGACAAAAATATTTTCGGGAACACCATTCAACAGATTAACACCTTTCTCATTGGCGTTTGGTGTAAGTAATTCGACAATATTATTTCCCACTTCATGCAAATCAATCCTGACAGGCTCGAAAGGCATATGTCCACGTTCCATGCGTGACCATTCCAACAAATTTTCCAATAAGCTATATACATTGTTGGTAGAAACTTGGACAGATTCTAACATTTCTCGCATGTCATCATAATCGCCATTATCAGCCAAAAATATCAGTAATTCTACCATCCCAAGTAGAGGATGAAAGGGTCCTTTCAAATCATGGGCAACAATCGAAAAAAAACGGTCTTTGCTGGCGTTCAATTCGGATAACTTTGCGGCTCTTTCTTCCTCAATGGAACGCAACTTTTTTTCCAAGCCATACATGCGGGCATTGCGTAGAGAAATTGCTATTTGGTTAGCCACCATTTGAAAAACCATGTCATCCTTGCTATCAAAGGCATCGGAGCGGTCGCTTTGAATATCTAATACACCCATAAATTCCTGCCCAATTCGCACTGGTAAAGTCAATTCTGCACGGGTATTTGGGAACTTGTCAATGTACTCATACATCGCATCGTTGGTAGCGTCGTTGGTAAGATAATGAGTACCCGTTTCATACACATGGCGGAATATCCCTTTATTATCAGACATGTCCACTTGATAATCCTCATAGATAAATGTTATTTCCTCGCGTCCTGTTCCAATTCGTAGGTGAAAAGCATTTTTATCATCTGTCAATAACCACAGTCCCACAAAGTAGCCATCCAATTCTACTTGAAGTAATTTTATTGTAGTGTCAAGTTCTAATAGTAGCTGGTCTATATTCAAAATCGCATTCAACTGCTCACTAAGAATGGCGACCAATTTCAAACGATGTGTGCGTTTTTCAACCTTATCTTCTAATAAACCAATCAAACCTCGAAGTTGTGTGGTCATGTGATTAAATACATTTGCCAACATAGCAAATTCATCATGCCCACTGATAATTACTTCTTGAGTTAAGTCGCCCTGCCCAATTTTATAAGCGACATGGCTTAATTGACGCAATGGAGGAATGATACGGCGAACTAGTACGAACGCTGCCAATAGCCCTAAACTCAATGCTAACATAGAAGTAATCGTTATTGTCAGGGCTTGAAAGATGTCTGTGTTAATTTTAACATCTTCTTCTAATTCAACCAAGCGATTAAATAAATCTAAATACTTGTCCATTTCAAAGATTAGCTTAGAAGGGTCTATTATATTTTCGTCAATGGTCAGATTTTCGGTAGCAGAAGTTTTGGCAGTTTCTTCAAATTCGAGTATCAATAAATGAATATTATCAATGTACTCTTTCTTATCTGTATTGAAATAGGCTTGTTCGTTTGCTTGTATTTGTAGAACTAATTGGTAAAAAGTAGGGTCAGGTAATGGCTTGACCATGTTATTGAGTAAGAGCCATTGTTCTCTTAGTCTATGTTCCACGCCGTTTGTTCGGCTGAGATTTTTAATGTCAGCTACAGTCGTCAAAAATGCGGACTCATACTGGCTCAGTAAAGGGGGTAACTGCTCTACTTCTGATGTAGCTTGAATCAATTTCTCATCTTGAGTAATATTAAATAGATAAGTTATTTCATCAAGTTTCTCTTTTGCCTGTTTCAAATGATGGTGTGTTTCCCACACATACTTTGACATGGCGATTTCAAAACCAATATTACGCCAATTGTCTAAAAAGGCATTTTCATTTTGGCGAGCCAAGAGAAATTCATTTTCAATTTCTAAACTAAGTTCTCGAATACGATAGGCTTCATCTAAGGTCGTATCAACATTACTTTGTAGATTGTACAAGCTAAGGTATCCAATGATAGCAATAATAAAAGCTAAAACTAAAATCAAGCCGAATCCCAATATCAATTGTGTTTGAATTGAAGCGAAACGCGAAACTAATTTATGCGAATTTTCCATAATTATTTTTTCCTTTGCTTGTTCTAGTTTGGTCATGTTTGGTCATGTAAGAAAACTTGATCTGTTTTTGAATCAACCGTAAACATGGGCTACCATGTAAATATCCGTAATTTTAATACAAACACGATAATTCGTCAAAAATGGGGAAATCATTTTGATAGATGAAAAATAAGACCACTAATCATCAATAGAAGTTAGGCAATTCAAGTTCGGTTTTTGCATTTGGCATGTTCGTGGAAATGTGCTAAAATGTAACCGTTCACCATCCTAGGGTGTATAGCGTGGTGGCAGTTAGACTTGACAAGTTGGTGTGGGTTGAGTTATTAGCTTATAATGCGTAATTTCTAAAATCTTGGAAAAATTAGACAAAAATCTGTTCTGTGTTATAATTACCGTTTTGGTAATGAAAATTTGACGGATAATTTTCTACATGTACAATGAAGTAACTAAAAAGGCTTGTTTAAAATGGAGAGTTCATTGATTATTAATGGTTTACAATTAAAAGGCATGCTCCTTTCAGGAGCGTATTGGTTAAAAGCACATGCTACGCAAGTAAATGCTCTTAATGTTTTTCCTGTCCCTGATGGTGATACAGGAACTAATATGTTGCTTACAATGCAAGCAGCTTTACAAGATATTCACAGTTATAGCGATTCCCATGTTGGACATCTTTCTCAATTGGCATCACAAGGAGCATTGATGGGAGCACGTGGAAATTCTGGAGTAATTCTTTCACAAATATTAGATGGATTTGCTCAAAAACTTAAAAATAAGGAAAGCATAACCATAAACGAATTTGCTATAGCATTGGAATCTGCTTCAGATAGAGCATATCAAGCAGTGATAAATCCTGTGGAAGGAACAATATTAACTGTCATGAAAGAGGCGGCCAGAGTAAGTAAAGAAGTTGCTTCTCATACTTCTACGGTAGATGAATTTCTGACTCAAGTAGTTGAAGTAGCAAAAACAACTCTTCGTCTAACACCTGAATTGTTACCTATATTAAAAGAATCTGGTGTGGTTGACGCAGGTGGACAAGGTTTAGTTTACATATTGGAAGGGATGCTGCGTTATACAAGAGGTTTTCCTATTGAAGAAAGCGATGCAGATGGCATAATTGCAACTGATTTTCAATACTCTACAGATTGGTACGATGAAGAACCAAACTTTGGCTATGATGTTCAGTTTCTTGTCAAGGGTGATAATTTAGATGTGGAGGCTATCCGCAAAATGATTGTTAGCATGGGGGAATGTCCACTTGTTGTTGGCAATCAAAATACAGTCAAAGTTCATGTGCATGTGCCAGACCCAGGCATACCGCTTAGCTACGGTGTAACGCAAGGGGATTTGCTTGATATTGTTGTCGAAAATATGGAGGAACAACATCGTCAATTTGTACATGAACGAACTCAAAAACAAACGGAAAGTTATACTCACACTGCTATGATTTGTGTTGCTCCAAGTGCAGGTCTAGGGACGATATTTGAAAGTCTAGGGGCTGATGAAATCATTTCAGGTGGTCAAACGATGAACCCAAGTATTCAAGAATTCGTAGATGTCATCAATCGTTTACAAGCTAAGCAATTTATCATTTTACCAAACAACAGCAATATTATCTTAACTGCGGAACAAGCAACGCAACTACTTCCCAACAAAATCATCCAAATTGTGCCAACCAAAACAATTCCACAAGGGATTAGTGCCTTGTTAGCTTTCCAGGCAAATGATAGTCTCAAATCAAATTTTGGACGAATGCTTGAAGCCATGAATTATACTCAAACTATCGAAGTTACAAAAGCTATTCGCACAACCACAGTAAATGATGTTATCGTCAGTATTGGTGATTTTATTGGTTTGCTTAACGGCGATTTGGTCAAAGCAGGACATGAACCTCCTCAAATTGTTGTGGATGTTTTTGCAATGCTTGACATGGATGAGTACGAAATTGTGACCATTTATTATGGAGAGGATGCTTCTGCAAACTCCGCAAAGGCAATTCCAGATTTGTTATTAGATAAATACTCTCACTTAGAGTTCGAAATCATGAACGGGGGGCAACCTCATTATCATTACATTATTTCAATAGAGTAAGGGAATGTATTGAGTTTAGGTGTTATGGAAAAAGTAATCATCGTGACAGACAGTTGTGCTTATTTTGACTCTGATGAGATAAGCGACCTGAATATCCATGTTGTCCCACTTACAATTAAATTTGGGACAAAGAAAGTTGAAGATGGTACCGAAGGGTTAATCGAGAATGTTTTTGAACAACAGGAACTTGGAGTAAATCCTCCTGTTGTTGAACCCCCAACTCCTGTAGCATTTCAGCGTGCCTACACAAAAATTTACAAGGAGACAGACCGAATCTTATCTTTGCATGTCTCAAGCAAACTAAGCAAAACATACCAAAATGCCCATTATGGAGCAGAACCGTTATTAGGACGTTGTAATATCGAATTTATGGATACCACCTCCATTTTACTTGGACAAGGTGTATTAGTCAAGGCGGCTGCTGAAGCGGCTATGGAAGGAGCTGATATAGAAGAAATTGTGCGGATTGTGCGTGGTATGGTTCCTCATGTTTATACTGTTATGTATGTGGATAGGATGGATTATTTAGAACGCAGTGGTCTCATCGGACAGGCACAATATATTTTAGGTTCTATGTTTGGCATAAAACCAATGTTATTTATGGAAGATGGAGAAATTATTCCTATGGAAAAAGTGAAAACTGAAGAGAGAGCAATTGAAAAACTGGCTGAATTTATAGCTGAATTTGAGGATTTAGCCCAAACTGTCATCTTTCAACAAGGATTGGAGCTGACATCTTCTAGTGAAAAACTAGTTTATCGTTTAGGGCAAATCTTCCCCGATGAAGTATTCCCCATTATTCAATACAATCCTTTGTTAGCTTCGTATGTCGGACCAACAGCATTGGGGGTCGGCATTTACGAGGAATTGGGGCGGTTTTAGTGAAACAAGAAATATCTGCATTTACAAAATTAAAACAAATACTATTACAAGAACGTAAGTTAGGCTATCAAAACAAGGCAGTTATTGGTGGTTTAGAACGCTTTGCTAGTAATTGGTCTATACAAGCACTTAAACAAGCTCCTAGCAAAGAAATTCGGATAGAAATTGAACAAGTTACTGTAAACCTAAAAAGATATGGCAGAAAAGCCGATCAAGAAGAACGAGCAGAATCCATAGACATTTTAATCATGAAGTTAGATAAAATCATTGATGTAGCAGTCGGTCATGTTTCCATACCTGACGCAAACGTAGCTCAGATTTCCACACCTGATGCAATTTCATCACAGCTCGACATGCCTGAGTTGGTTGAAACAATAAATAAACCTGTACCTCCTCCATCGTACAATTTTTTTGAATCCGAATCTAAACCTGCCCTTGACACCAGCAATCATCTAAAAGGATTGGATGCACCTGTAACACGCTTGCTTGGTATCAGCCAGGGCTATGCAGGCAAATTGTCGAAATTAGGAATTGTATCAATTGGGGATTTATTGGCACTTTATCCTCGCCGTTATGATGATTATCGTTCCTTGAAAAAAATTAACCAGTTGCAGTATGGCGAAGAAGTTACCATCATTGCCCATGTATGGCAGACAACCAGCCGTCGCTCAAAGGCAAATCGTCCTATCGTAACTTGTACCCTTTCAGATGGCACAGGAACACTGACCGCAACATGGTTTAATCAGCCATGGCTTGACAAGCAATTGTCATCTGGAAAACAAATTGTGCTAAGTGGTAAAGTTAATCAGTATTTAGGGCGTTTGAGTTTTCAATCTCCTGATTGGGAATTTTTGGATAAAGAGTTAACTCACACCGGGCGGCTCGTTCCAATTTATCCTCTTACAGCTGGCATTTCTGCTCATTGGTTGCGTAAGCTCCAAAAACGGGCAATTGATTATTGGGCACCTCGACTGCCAGAGCATTTGCCTGAAATAATACGGAATCGATTAGGAGTGTTAACAATTAATGATGCTACCTCGCAAATTCATTTTCCTGACAGTTGGGCAACATTAGAGTCGGCTCGACGGCGATTGGCACTTGACGAGTTATTACTCATTCAATTAGGAGTCTTAAAGCAACGGCAGGCATGGCTTAGTCAAAAAGGTGTTTCCATAAAAGCAAACAAGGATATTTTGAATAATTTTATTAAGGGACTGCCATATAAATTGACTAAAGCTCAGCGACGGGTATGGAATGAGATTCTGACTGATATGGAACGTCCTGTTCCGATGGGACGATTATTACAAGGAGATGTCGGGTCTGGTAAAACAATCGTAGCTTTAGGGGCGATGCTTGCGATTGTTTCCAATGGTGGGCAAGCTACTATGTTAGCCCCAACAGAAATTTTAGCGGAACAGCATCATGAAAATATCCAATCTCTTTTGCATGAAGCAGGATTTAGTGGAAAAATTAATGTTGGGTTGCTGACGGGGAGCGTTCCAAATCGCAAGCGAGAAGCAATCTTAGACAAGTTGACAAAGGGAGACATTCATTTATTAGTGGGAACTCATGCCATTATTCAGGATGATGTTGAATTCAACAAATTACAACTTGCCATAGTTGATGAACAGCATCGGTTTGGAGTAGAACAACGTTTACTGTTGCGTCAAAAGGGAAAAAACCCACACATGCTAGTCATGAGTGCTACCCCAATTCCACGTACATTAGCCTTGACCCTTTACGGCGATTTAGATTTATCCATCATTGACGAAATGCCAGCTGGTCGCAAAGTGGTTAAAACTAGGGTCATTTATCCTCGTGAGCGTGAACGGGCATACGCTTTTCTACGTTCCCATGTCGAACAAGGAAGACAAGCATTCATAATTTGCCCATTAGTAGAAGAATCTGATAAAATTGAAACAAAAGCCGCCGTGGAAGAATACACACGGTTACAAGAACAAATCTTTCCCGATTTAAAACTAGGCTTATTGCATGGTCGTATGGCAGGTCGTGAGAAAGATGCCATCATGGGGCGATTTCGCGACAAAGAAACAAACATTTTGGTTTCAACATCTGTGGTGGAAGTGGGGATTGATATTCCTAATACTTCCATTATTTTAGTAGAAGGTGCTAATCGTTTTGGATTGGCTCAATTGCATCAGTTTCGTGGGCGTGTAGGACGCGGCGAACATCAAAGTTATTGTTTGCTTGTGGCTGATGATATTTCAGAAAAAGCTGTAGCTCGGCTAGAAGTGATGGAAAGTACTAGCAGTGGCTTTGATTTGGCTGAAGCTGATTTGAAATTGCGAGGACCTGGCGAATTTTTTGGTACTAAACAAAGTGGCATGCCCAACTTAAAATTAGTCAAGCTATCTGATACGAAACTATTGGAATTAGCTAGAGAGGAAGCGAAGTTGATATTTGAGGAAGACCCTTATCTCGAAAGATCTAAGTATGAACTATTGGCAAAAAAATTAGAGGTCTTTTGGTCAAAAATTGGTGACGTTAGTTAATTCTTGGAGGGTCAAAGCTTGCTTTGACATGAAAAAACTAGCTTTTTCGCTCCTAACCTGCTAGACGGGCTAGAAACCTATTTACATGAAATGAATAAACAAATGATAACAGCACTTTATCCTGCAAGTTTTGACCCCATTACTTATGGACATGTTGACGTTGCCGAACGGGCATCAAAATTGTTTGATGAAGTTGTAGTAGGGGTTTTTGATAAACCACTTAAAAATATTCTCTTCTCTTCCGAGGAACGATACAGTATGACATGCAACGCATTGGCTCATATTGACAATGTACATGTTGTGAAGTATAGTGGTTTAACTATAAAATTTGCTCATAGCATCGGGGCAAATGTGATGGTTCGTGGGTTGCGAGTCATCTCTGATTTTGAATGGGAAATGCAATTAGCACTTGCCAATAAAAACTTTGCACCTGATATTGAGACGGTGTGTTTTATGTCTAGCCATCGTTATTCGTTTGTGAGTTCAAGTTTAGTACGCGAAATTGCCATGCATGGTGGCTCGGTTAGCGACCTGACACCACCACATGTCGTCGAGCTTTTACAGAAAAAATATAAGGAAATGGGGAAAATATAACGTGGATATAATACAATTATTGGAAGAACTTGAGAGTATAATCACTCGAAGCCCACGTTTTCCGTTTACCTCAAATATTTGGGTGAACGAAGACGAACTATTTGATGTTTTAGATCAGTTGCGTATATCTATCCCCAATGAAATTAAAGAGGCTAATCATATCCAAGCCGAACGGGACCACATTCTTGAACGTGCTCAAGAAGAAGCCAATCGTTTGATAGATATGGCAAAGGAAAAAATGATGACTGCCGTTGATAATCATGAAATTGTCGAATTGGCAAAAATACGGGCAGAAGAAATTATTGACCAGTCAAAACAAGATGCTCTTAACTTGCAACGTCACTCAAATACTTATGCCGCTGACCATTTGAGCACACTTGAAGAGCAACTGTTAAAACTACTTACTACCGTTCGGAATGGGTTACGCCAGTTACAAGAAACTCAAACACAAATCGAAACTGGTGAACATCATGCGGATGATAATCCATCTGACCAACCCAAAGATTTGGAATATTAACTTACGCAATGTTTAAAAAAGAACCTGAAATATTACATTCTTTGCAATTTAATGTCGCTCAACTGCTCAAAGATAACAGTGGTTCAAACCGAACGTATCTTCTTGAGAACATTGACTTGAGTAACTTAGATGATGCCTTAATTCTTCTGAGTCCATTGTCGGGAACGATTAAACTGGTGAAAACTGGTCATGACATATTGGTTATGGGTAACATGAAAACTGTCATCGAATTACCTTGTACACGCTGTTTAGAACCAGTCAATATACCGCTTATCTTAGAGATTGAAGAAATTTTTACTTCAAGTGTAGATATAGTATCGGATACCACATTGGCATTAGCAATGGATATTGACGAGGCTACCCTTATCGATGAACAGCACATGTTAGATTTAACAGAGATAGTTCGACAAAATTTATATTTGTGTCAACCTACACAAGTTTTTTGTGAGGCTGATAGCCAAATCGGATATCGTCCTCAATTTAGAACAGAAGACGAAATAGATAGTCGTTGGGCAAAATTATTAGCACTCCGCGATGATTTTTTAACGTAATCTTAAATAGAAAGGAAAAATAATAATGGGACCTTTACCAAAAAGACGTATTTCACGTCGAAGACAAGCAAATAAACGAGCCAGATATTTGAGGATTAAAATGCCACATCTAATCCCTTGTCCTGAATGTAATATTTTACGAATAGCACATACAGTTTGTATGAACTGTGGCAAATATAAGGGTAAAGAGATTATTCCGATTGAGGAAAAAACTATATAGTTACCTAATGACCCACCCTAGCCCTTCCCCTTCAAAGGAGAGGGGTAAAATGGAGCGTCAAATCTTGCTTTGACATGGAGCCATGATATGATAAATTTAACAGATAAAATCGCCATTGTTACAGGTAGTTCGCAAGGAATTGGCAAAGCAATCGTCATCCTGTTTGCTCAATTGGGGGCAAAGGTAGTTATTAACTATCGTTCGAATACCGAAGCAGCTGAATTGGTATTAAAAGAAATCATCGACAGAGGCGGCGAAGGAATCATCATTCAAGCCGACGTTAGCAACTTTGATGAAGCCCAAAACCTCATCAAAACAACTAACAAACATTACGGCAAAATTGATATTTTAGTCAACAATGTCGGAATTACCCGCGACAATCTTATCATGCTGATGAAGCCCGCCGATTGGGAAATGGTCATGCAAAACAACTTAAACAGTGCCTATTACTGTTCTAAGGTTGCTGTTCGTCTGATGATGAAAAAACGCTTTGGTCGAATTATTAACATATCATCTGTTGTTGGTTTATCAGGACAAGGTGGACAAACAAATTACTCAGCTTCAAAGGCAGGGCTTATCGGTTTCACCAAAAGTCTCGCTAGAGAGATTGCATCTCGTAATATCACTGTGAACGCAGTTGCTCCAGGCTTCATTCCGACAGCGATGACAGAAGGTGTCACTGAAGACTTAAAAAATGATGTAATCAAAGCCACCCCGCTTGGTCGTCTTGGCAAGCCTGAAGAAGTTGCTTACGCAGTGGCATTTTTAGCTTCAGACCAAGCAAGTTTTATTACAGGACAAGTCCTTTCCGTTGATGGTGGTTTGGTCATGCAATAGGCAAGGAGCATGATTTTTACCATCATCCCAGCGAAACCATTTTCGCAGTCCAAAACTCATTTGGCTAACATACTTTCGCCTCAAAAACGTGAGCATGTCAGTAAAAAATTGCTACAGCATACCGTTTATATCAGCAATCAAGCGAGTCATGTGGTGGGTGTTTCATGTAGTGGAAAAAGGTGCGTCAGGTGGCAAAAAATTCAGGTGCATGGTAGGGGCGTATGGCCATACGCCCCTACTTGGAGCGTCAAATCTTGCTTTGACAGTCAAGACAAGAAAGGTTTTTGAAAACCTTTCTTGTCTAACTATAATCCCGTAAAACCTTGTCTGACACAATGCTTTCATAGGTTCTTTTGTAAAATTCAGGTGCATGGTAGGCCATACGTCCCTACGCCGACATATACTTGCTAAGGGTAAGAATTGTAATTTTAAACCATGTGGTTTGTGCCACAAACCCCTACATTTGTGAACAGTGTTAATGTAGGGGTTTATGGCATAAACCAGTTCGATACCCTGAAAAGCTATTTTGATATGCTTGATTATCATAAGGATTATGCTTACCTAAATGAAATTGGCTCTTTCATTCCATCCTCATTACAACATATCAATACTGCCCTAGAACATATCATAAATGTAGGCATGATAGACCCCACAAAACTTTTCTTAGATGCGGGTTGTGGCGATGGGCGTATTGTTGCCTTGACAGGTGGTGTTCATGGTATTCCTTCGATTGGCATTGAGTATGACCCACTAATTTTTCAGCAGGCAAAACAACACTTAAAACAATGGTCAAACTCTCATATTAAAATTGTATGTGGTGATTTTGAAAAAGATGCAACTTATCATAAAATAGGAGTGCATTTTGAGGAAATTGCCACAATTTTTAATTATATCAATAATGTAACCACTATCGCCACTAAAATTGCTCGACAATCACCTATAGGCACATGCTTTCTTTTGTATGATAGTCGGGCAATTGCTCAATCATTTTCAGAATTAAGATTGATTGAAAATATCACATTGAGCGATGAGTCAGGTGTAGGTTATTTGCATGTTTACAAAAAACAGGAAAATAGTCATATACTCCGTGTTTGACTATTGGCACAGTCTGCATACAATATTCCTCATGGACAAAAAAGCAATTCACGATTATTACAATAAACTTGACCAATATAAGGAGAAAAAGCCCGTGATAAAGCGATTCGGGAAAAATTTAATACGTATCGCTTCGCCGATTACAAGGAACATGTAATAGATTTGCTTATGCGGGTGTGTTGTGTTAGTGTGGAGACGATGCGGATT
>NBMH01000058.1 GCA_002084875.1 Anaerolineaceae bacterium 4572_78
GCAAGGAGCATGGTACTTTCGTAATCGGGCTGAATGATAGTTGTTTGTATGGTGTGTGATTTAGCAGAAGGATTTTTTTTGAAAAGTAATACATTGGTATCGACTGTTGCCTCAAAGACTTGATGTCCTGCAAAATCAATAATACCAATGATTGTAGTCTTATCCTTTAACATGGTTCTTAATTTTTTGCCATATTTTGCCCGCATCCACTTATTTGAAGTGATAAAGGAAAGTGTTGCCTGCTGCCTTAGCAGATTGTAACCTTGTTCATAAAAGTAAGTGTATAGATCAGAAGTGCCTGTATAAATCATGTAACGTTTCTTTAGTGCAGGTTTCATTTTCCTTATCAATTCCTGACGTACATAAGGCGGATTGCCAATGACCACATCAAAACCGCCATTCTCATGAAAGACCTCACTAAAATATAGTTCAAAATCAAATTGGTTATTGTCATCTGTTAGTTGGGCAATTAGGCTATCAATTTGTTTTTTCAAATCCAATTTTTCAGTGTGGTCGGTGGCATCAAAGTATATCAGTTTGAGGCGTTCTATCTTTTCAAAAAGGTGGCGGTTGAATAAATCTTTTTCTACATCCAGCAAAGAGTTGCCGCAAACGATTTTATAATCCAAGTTGGGCAGAGGTTTGATGTCGTCGTAGCTGTCTTCATCGACCACGAGTGACAGCCACAGTCGTAGCTTGGCAATATCTACTGCTGCGGTGTCAATATCTACGCCGTAGATTGATTGCTGAATGGCATGGCGTTTGAAGTTATATGGAGTGCGACTACCACCCCTCCCTGCTGGCGGGGAGGGGGCTAGGGGTGGGGTCAGATGAGTGGTCAACACAGTTCGCACTTTGACAATTTCATGCATGAGTCCCACGGGAAATGCACCAGAGCCAATAGCAGGGTCACATATTTTGATATTTCTCAAAGCATGGTCGATGGCGGTCGCATTATCACGGATAGTTTGTGGTAGCTGATATTGGTAGCTTTTTGTGCCACTTGCCTTAGCAGCATCATGCTCCATGCCAAGTTCACCTTGATGAATGAGAACCTCAATATCTTTATGATAAACATCACCCTTCAATTTGGTAGCAAGATAGTTTATCAAACTTTCTTGGCACATGTAATGCACAATTTCGCGTGGAGTATAAAATGCTCCTTTTGATTTGCGGTCGGTTACCTCTAGCAGATTTTCAAAGACCTTACCCAACATTTCAGGGTCAACGGCGACTTCTTTTTCCAAAAAAAGCGGTTCAAGCATGTCATTAAAAAAGTTATCATAACTGACATACCGTTTTTCAAACATGCCACGTAAAAAATCTTTGCTTCCGTTTCCCCAACTTTGTCCTAGTGCCACCCCTAGCCAACCCTTCTTTTGCAAAAAATACAGAAAAACAATTTGCCCTAACAGTTTTTTAACAAAATTTGCCGCATCTATTCCTGTCCGTTCAAACTCGACTCTAACGGATTTATCATGACTAGCCAAACGGTCTAGCTCATCTTTCAAATCCAAAAAAAGGTCTTTGTACTTTTGGAAAAATTCTTTGGTGACAGACTCGATGTTAAAAGCGGTTTCCAATTGAGCCAGAGTAGGGTTATGACGAATGTCTTGTAGAATGGGAATAAGTTGTTGTTGTGCAGTGTGATTAGGTTCGTTTTGTCCCACCAAAAATGAGTAACGTCGTGCAGGAGTGAGATGTTTCTTAACTCCTAAGCGGTCTGTTTCCTGATGATAATAAATTTGGTACTCCATTTTCACAAGAGAAAAACGCCAATCAGCTTGCCCATCGCTGTAATAGGCAACAATAGCCGCATCTTTTTCATCGCGTCCATGCAGGTGACGAGCCACAAAGTTACGTTGCATGGTGCGGGCTCGGCTCAAGGCAGTCGCATGTTTCAGGCGAACAATCAAAACATCAATCTCAGTACCTTCGGGGTCGGTATAAGTACCTAGTCGTTTGTACTGCTGTACATGGTCTTTGAAAGCATCCGAAATATACCTTCCATGATAAGAAAAGGCTTTACTTTATTCATTATATTTTTCCTTAACTTCCGTAGCAAAAATCATGTGCTACGCAAAAATTCAGATAAGATGATTTCTCTTTTAGCCACAGAATCATTTGCCTGTGACTCATTGGAAGCATGGAGAATAGCATCCGAAATATTATTTTTAAGCAGGTGCAGTAATTTCAAAGGACTAAAGCCTTTTTTCATTTCGGCGTTTAGTTCACGTCTAATGCGTTTAGCAGTATTACGAGGAATAATACCTGCCTGCAAAGCTTTTCGCACCATGTTCAAATAGTTTTCCTCATCATCAGTAAAGCCTTTGAATTGTTTAATTTCCCTTGACTTAAGCAGGCGAATAATAAACTGTTCATTAGATTGTCCACCACCAACCTGCTTTTTTTCCTGTACTGATTGTGAGGTCGCCAAGATAAACTGATCCTTATTCATGGTCAACAAATCATAATAAGATTTAGGAATGGAGCATCGAGGCGTATCAGGCTTACATTGCAACAAATCAACCGCATCCAAAAAAGTGAGTTCGCTAGGTGTATCGCCGATGGTGATAAAAAACTTTTTCAAATTGCCATGCCTGAAAAATGACAGCAGGGATTCAGCCTCATCTTGCCTTCCCTCTGCAATGGTGCGGCATGTGCGGGCTTTACGAGGTAGTCGTTTGATTTTCTCGAATAGTTCTGGGTCATCATCACGAATACTTTGAATGATACGCAAAAATTCCAGTTCAGAACGAGCTTCTTCTTCACCCTCAAAACTCTCTTTGCGGGTCAATTTGTTGTAAAGGCGGTCGCCAAATAATTCAAACTGTGATACATCTTCTTCATCGGTCAGATATTTGGCATCTTCACCCAGCATGTCATGAAACGCTTGGATTTTTGCCTTAATATTATCTTCCAATTTCAAATGTTGGTCTGATTGTGCAGTTGGGAAAAAGTTGAAGATGTAAACCAGTTCATGCTTCGTACCAATTCGATTCACGCGTCCGACACGTTGCAAAACACGGGTCGGGTTCCATGGCAAATCATAATTGATAACAATATTAGAGCGGTGCAGGTTTACGCCTTCAGCCAACACATCAGTGCTGATTAAAATACGGACGTTATTTTTCTGGTCGTGAAAATTAGGGTCATAATTAGCCTCGATTAACTGACGAGCCGAAGTCTTGTTAAGTCTATGCCCTTGAAACTTTCCGTCACTACTGCAATAAAACATGACCTTATTCGGAAACTGCTCATCAAGTTTTCGATAAAGGTAGTTACCCGTTTCAGTCGACTCGCTAAAAATTACGACCTTCTTTTTTTTCAATAGTTTGTTTTCTCGCAGTTCAGCAATAAACTGCGTCAGTTTTGGGTCTTGGTCAATGTCAAGCCACAAAGTTTGAATTTGTTTCAAAACCTGCAAATCTTTTCGCAAATCTACCAAGAAATCATGTCTAAAAACCTCAACATGATACATTTCAGCCCTTTCTTCCTCAACCAGTTCCAAAAGCCGAGCCTCATCGTCGGCATCGAGTAAATCATACACATTCACATGCTTGCTGATATAAATAGTTCCCTGATGATACATGTCAATAAAATGCTGATACGATTTAATAAAACGAGCCAAGCTACGCTTAAAAGCAAAAAAGCTACTCTCAAGACGTTTAACAAGAGTCCCCTTCATGAAACCGCCAATATTACGTTGAGATTGAGCCTCAAATTTGCTCAAGCCCTTCTTAAGATAAAGAAGGGGCATGTAGCGAGAATAGCTAAACTGTTTTAAGAGGGTTATAGTTTTTCTGAAAACATCATCAGTTTGAGAATCGAAAGTATAAATTATGCGTTCAGGGTCAGCCAACTCAGGGAAAGACAACCCTTGTTTGCTCATGTCCTGGCTAAAAAAGTTGATGATTTCCTTGCGGGTGCGTCGTACCATAACATGCTTAAGAATTTGGTTTCTAACTTGTTGAGCCACATCTTTAACTGCCTCAATATATTGTGGAGTTTTCTTATCAAACTGCTTAAGATATTTGCGTTGTTCGGCAAAGAAACGTTCCAAGTTGACTACGCCAGGAATAAGACTCTTCTTTGGTGCTTGAAAAAGTTTCAACTGGCTATAAATATCTTCGACAGTGTTATTTAATGGCGTGGCTGAAACCAGAATGATTTTTTTACCCCAACAAATACGGTGCAGTTTTTCGTAACTTTGGGTTAATTCATTACGAAAGCGATGTGCCTCATCAACAAAAATGTAATCAAAACGGTCAGGATTATTTTTGATAATGTGGTCTAGCTTGCCCATTGATTCGACCACCACGCTGACATTGAACTCGTAAAATGTACGCTGCCAGTAGCCTTTCAATACTGGCGGGCAGATGACCAACTTCTTGCCTGGCAACTGTTGAGCCAATAGAGCCGAAATGAAAGTTTTGCCTAGTCCAACAACATCAGCCAAAAATACACCATTATAACCTTCCAGAATTTTTCGGGCAGACACAGTTGCCTGTTTCTGATACTCTAATTCTAAAAATCCTGGTGGCAGATGTACATCAATTTCTTGGTCTACGTTTATATCTTCCTTGAAATATTCATACAAAAATTTGAGATAAAGTTCATAAGGCGAAATTTGGTCGTTTAGCCATGTGTGTTTATTGATGGTGTCGATGTACGCTTTTGAAATATCAACAGCATCATGCCAAAGTGCCTCGAATTTCTCCAGAGCATATTTTACATCGGGGCTGTTTTTCAGCTCCACATTAAATTCATAATTTCCCACCAAACCCGATCTAGAGAAATTGCTTGAGCCAGTGATAACTCGACCATAATCGTAATGACCTTTAGGAAAACGGCTGATATAAACTTTGGCATGGATATTCTGACTAGGGTGAGCCTTAATCTCCAGCTTGCCCGATAGGATAAACTCAACAAACTTTCTAACACCAATTTCCGTATCATGAGTATCAAGTGAGTGTTCCATTTCGTATACTAAACTATTTGCAAGGTTTTTTTGTGTTTGTTGGTGAGACTCAAAATTGAGTGGAGTCTGTTCATGAGCTTGGTCAATAATCTCAAAAGTTTTGCGGTCGACATTCAGTCCGACTAAAATTCTTATCTTTTCAATTTGCTCAAATGATTTATGGAGCAGGTGAAAACCACTGATGCGAAAATAACCGACCAGTACATCAAAATATTGAACATGATTTAGGGTAGCCTTAAACCTGTCAAGCAGTGTTTGATTAGGCTCGTTTGTAAAAAATGTGAGGTCACTTGTCATAAAATTCTGGTAGTCCTGCATGGAGAATGATTTAGGTGGCTAAAGAATCATTGTAATGATGGACAAAATACCAAATAGCTCCGATGTGATTTGACAGTTTCTTTGAAAAGGATAAGGTCTATTATACCACTTTTTTGTTATTTACAATCCCGAACTCAGGTACAAAGTAACATCGTTAAAGGAATACTAAATCTTTGTAATCGTTTACCCCAACCTGCCCTCCTCCACAGGAGAGAGGAATCTACCCCACTCAATCCACCCGCCTGCGGGGGGAAGTGACTGCTCCCCTCCATGTTCACGGGGAGGGCCGAGGGTGGGGTCTAATGACAAAAAAAGGGGAGTGAATAATTACGCGACACCCCTACGAAATATTCTTTTCTAGCTTTTAGCGGCTGCTTCAACCAACGGCATGAATAATTCAGGCTTTAAACTTGCGCCGCCTACTAATGCTCCATCAATTTCAGATTGTCCCATAAAAGCGACAACATTATCAGGCTTTACGCTACCGCCGTATTGGACTCGCACAGCTTGAGCAACACTTTCGTCGAACATATCGGCAATTACATCACGGATACTTTTGCGGATAATATCATTAACGGCTTCAGGTTTAGCTGATTTTCCAGTACCGATTGCCCAAATTGGCTCATAAGCAATGACTACTTTTGAGGCTTGGTCGGCTGTCATGTCAGCTAATGCTCCATGTATTTGTCCGCCAACAAACTCAACGGTTTCACCAGCTTCGTTCTGCTCCAGACTTTCGCCGCAACAAATAATTGGTATTAAGCCATGCTTAAAAGCAGTTAGTGCTTTTTTATTAACAGTCTCATTTGTTTCGCCAAAATATTGACGGCGTTCAGAATGTCCTAAGATAACGTACTGACAAAATTCCTTAAGCATGACAGGTGAAATTTCACCAGTAAAAGCTCCTTTTTCTTCCCAGTACATATTTTGGGCACCTACTTTTACCCCACTATCTGCTACTGCATTTGATACGCTTGAGATAGCTGTGAAAGGAGGACATAAAACAACTTCGACCCCTTCCATTTTTTTAATACTTCGTGCCAATTTCGCTGCTTCGGCAACGGTTTTGTGCATTTTCCAGTTGCCAGCCATAATTTGTATTCGCATTTTTTACTCCTTTGATAGTAAATATTTTAACCATGTAGAATAAGTATTTTGTCTGCTCATGTACGGACAAAATATCCGTACTACGCGAACAATGACAAAGTGAGGTTTTGTCATTCCTGAATCATAATTACTGATTTTCTTTCAAGTATCGGTGTAAAATGATAGCTATGCTAATTGCCACTAGAAAAAGAGCTACACCCTTTACATCAAAAAGGGCAAACACCTCACCACTGACATTTTTAGCACATAGTAATCCTACACCAGCATCCTCCATTTTTACATCTTGGGCAAAGACAGCAAATGCTCCACCGTCTTTGATATTTACGTTTTCGCCTTGAATGATACCCGCTCCGCCATCTTTAATATTAACAGTGGTTCCGCAGATTTTACCAGCACCACCTTCTTTGATATTGACAACTTCGGCAGTAATTGTTTGTGCACTATCATTGACGATGTCTACAGTTTGTTCGATAGCACAGTTATCATTATTTGAATTATTTACATTATCGCTCATTTTGAACTCATTTTTAATCGTTAATTTTTAAGGTAAATTGTTTGTAATAATGAGTAAATCCCAACGATTTTGCAATTCCATTGGAACCTAAAATCGTTACACTAGAACGATATTGAGCAATTTTATCATGGACTAACAGCCATTCGCAAATTTTCGACACCGCTCCTTTGCCTAATCCATTTCCGCGAAAATCGGGATGAGTGATTACCCCTAAATCGCTGAATATTTCACCTTGCCGCGTATAGTACATGCTGGCAGCTGAAACCAGTTTTTCCCCTTGAAAACAACCACAAACCAACGTATGGTCAATTTCCACATAAGCCTCGTCTATATCTTTTTCGGTACATTCGGCATACATGGCATCCATATATGGTTTATCCTTTTCGGACATGAACCGTACCGTAAAAGGCTCGGTAGGAATAAATGGCTTGAAGTCGTCGGGATAAAGGTAATAAATATTTCCTTCATGGTCAATTTCAACTTTATCACCCCAAGCAGTGATAAAATCACTTGGCTGAAATACTTTGGTATCCGATTTTGCGGCGATGAGTTGTTGTACCTTATCACTCAAAGCTGGGTCAACTTCAATAAATGCGGCTTTACCTGCATACCACATAATAATAAAGTTTGAATCAGCATATCGCTTATCGGGTATTAATACTGTGCCAGGTTGCATACATTTTTCAATGTTACAATCATAACTTTCAGCATAAACTGCAAAAATTGCATGCTCAAATTCGTTTCTGTTTTTATATTTTTTCATTGTCTCCTAGAAAAATCTTTCGGACGAAACTTGTCATCATTCTTAATTTTGACTAAGCCTTCCCCCGTTATCTCCACCACAAATAAGCCACTACGATAAGCATGCTTACCAGCATTGTCTTTGATATCTAAACCAGCCATGCCACCATATAAATGATATCCTTTGTAACGAGGAAAAAAATCTACAAACGTTGCCAAATCTTCTAAAAAATCATCTACATATTGATCCTTAAGAGTAGTTTTCACCTCCACTACAAGTACATCACTATCATTAACTAATAGCAAATCAATTTCCATGGTATCACCATTACGGTGAGCTTCGGCATTAGGATACACTTCACGAATTTTGATACCACGTTCTTGAAATATCCGCACCGAATCAGGTTTGACCAATGCTTCCATCAAACGTCCCCAATGTCCGATGAGTTCATCCATTCGTGCTTTCGTTTGTCGAAACAGTCCTTCAGTCTTCTTAAACCTATGGGCTGTCTCTTGAAACTTGCGGTCTGTCTCTTGAAACTTGCGGTCTGTCTCTTGAAACATCATCTTTAATTCTTGAATCTCACGGTCACGCTCTTTAGAACGCTCATCCGCTTTTTTAGAACGCTCATCCGCTTCTTTAGAACGCTCATCCGCTTCTTTGGACTGTTTTTGTAATAACAGATTTGTTTCTTGAATTATCTGCCAAATTTCAGTCGCTTCTTTTGACATTTTTTGTTTTGCCATTATTACCTCCTTAAATATTCACAATGATATTTTACATCAACACCATATTTTTGTCAAACTGAAAAATATTAAACAAAAGGCAAAATCATGGTCATTCTTTTGACCATGACTTTGTTTTTCATGTCTTATGTTCGTTTATCCTAACTTGATAAGCACCTAAGCATAAGTTTTGGAGCGTCAAAGCTTGCTTTTTTGCTCCATTGTGCGACCACATGATTGAAAATCATATCGAAAAATATCACAAGCCATGTTTTTTGTTTTAGCATTAAACAGCCCTACCATATCCAGTGTTTGTTCTTTTTGTTGCCTACAAAAGACCATATTTCATCGCATTCTATGGTCAAACACCCCTTTTTTTATTGGCTACGTCAACCTTTTGTGGCACCTTATCATACATCCCATTGACATAGTTTTGTAGCCATCGTTTTGAAACGCCGACTACACGAGCAATGCCTGCGAGAGGGATTTTTTCTAGTAGCAACTTGTCAATGAGTGCTTTCTACTCATCTGAAACAGGCTTATTTTGTGGGTCTTTAACGAACTGCCGACCACATTGCTTACATATATCTTTGTTTGCCATTATGGGCATGGGCATTTTTGACAACTTCTTCACTTTGACATCTTGGACATTTATTTTGACATTTTTGATTTTCCATGCTTTTATCATATCTTGAGTGTTTCTTTTTCGCAAATCATTATGTATACAGGACTACCGCAAATTATTACAAGATTTATATCAGCTTGTGCAGATACTTCCATTTGACCAAAACGTAGCCCAAAAATCAGCCAATGTTGGTAAACGACTACAGGCTAGAGGTGAAAAAATTGGCTTGGGTGATACCTTGATAGCGGGCACATGCCTTTCTCAACAAGTACCTCTACTTACGCGTAATGTTCGGCATTTTTCACGAGTTCCAAATTTGCATGTTATTACACCAGATGAATTGGTGCTAGATAATAATTAGATACTCTCAACCCAAGTATATTCTCACACAGCAATACTCATTAAATTTTGGCATGCGTTCCTTGACTTTATTTATGAATTATCCTAAAATTCTTGCACGCATAATTCTCTCATCTTTTATTGAGTGTTACTAAACGAACTACATAGGAAAAAACAATGCTAAAAAAAGTGTTAATTGCAAATCGTGGTGAAATCGCCATGCGAGTGGTACGAGGATGTGCCGAGTTGGGCATAGAGACCGTTGCCGTTTATTCAGATGCAGACCGACTTGCTCCCAACGTGTTGCATGCTGATGAAGCCTATCACATTGGAAATCCACCCGCAAGTGAAAGTTATTTGTGTGGTGATAAGATTATTGAAGTAGCCTTAGCCTGCGGTGCAGACAGTATACACCCTGGCTACGGGTTCTTAGCGGAAAATGCCGGTTTTGCTCAAGCAGTCATGGATGCTGGTTTGATTTGGATAGGTCCGCCGCCGCATGCCATTCGTGTAATGGGCGATAAGGTCATGGCTCGTGAAATTGTCGCTAAGGCAGGAATTCCTCTTATACCTGGCAGTCCGAAAGGCTTAAGCGATGTGGACTTGATTACCACTGCTTCCGAAATTGGATATCCCATTTTGGTTAAAGCGGCGGCTGGTGGTGGTGGTAAAGGCATGCGTATCGTGCAGGAATCCGAAGAATTACCAAATGCCTTGAAAACGGCTCGTAGTGAATCTAAAGCGGCTTTTGGCGATGACCGTGTTTACCTTGAAAAAGTAATCGAAGGAGCTAGGCATATCGAAATTCAAATCTTAGGTGACATGCAAGGAAACATCATCCATTTGGGAGAACGGGAATGTTCTATTCAACGTCGACATCAAAAACTAATTGAGGAATGTCCGTCTCATGCTGTGAATGAGGATTTACGCAGACAAATGGGCGAGGTAGCTGTACAAGTCGCTAAATCCGTGAATTATCATAGTGCGGGTACGGTTGAATTTTTGCTTGATAGGTTTGGTGATTTTTACTTTTTAGAAATGAATACTCGCTTGCAAGTAGAACACCCTGTTACAGAAATGGTAACAGGTGTTGATATTGTGAAAGAGATGCTCCGTATTGCTAGTGGGCGGCGAATGTCATACAACAGTCAGGATGAAATAACCATGAAAGGTTGGGCTATTGAATGTCGTATCCTAGCTGAAGACCCATACACTAATTTTATGCCATCTATCGGTAAAATTACTACCTTTGAAATTCCGAGTGGGAATGGGGTGCGGGTTGATAGCGGGGTGTATGTCAATCAAAAAATTACGCCTTATTATGATTCCTTAATTGCTAAACTAATTACAAGTGGTGAAAATCGTCCCCAAGCGATATTACGGATGCGGCGTGCTTTAGAGGAATTTCGCCTTGCCGGACCAAAAACGACAATTCCATTTCACATCCGCATGATGAATCATGCTCGTTTTCAATCTGGAAAATTGGATACCAACTTCCTCGAAAATCACTTTGAAATGGAAGAAAAACCATCTCTTGATAGAATTAAAGCGGCTGTGATTGCGGCTACATTAGTGGCTCATCGGCGAAATAAAGAAGCCATTTTATTACATCAACGTGGTCCAAGTCCCTGGCGACTATACGGACGACGTGAAGCACTTAATAGACGGTTGAGGTAAAATTGATGAAATATATTGCGATAATTGATGACCAAAAATTTGTAGTAGCAGTAACCGATGAAGGAATAATGACAGTCAGTGTTGACGATAAACAATGCGAAATTGATTTTCAGCATGTGCCTGATACACGACTCTATTCCCTCCTCCTAAATGGCAAATCGTATGACTTGGACATTGACCATGATGAGGATACATTCAATGTCATGCTCGATGGTATTCGTTATGAGGTTGAAGTCCAAGATGAACGAACTCGCCGCTTGGCAACTTTGCGGGGTAGTATTGGTGGTTCCATTGGGGAAATATTAATTAAAGCTCCCATGCCAGGCGTGGTTGTTGAAGTACCTGTTAAAGTGGGACAGCAGGTTTCTCAAGATGAGACCGTTATTATCTTAGAATCCATGAAGATGCAAAATGAGTTCAAGTCGCCAAAAGATGGTTTGGTCAGTAGTGTGCGTGTTTCTGAAGGGGATGCCATAGACCAAAAAACGATTATGGTTACGATTAGTTAATTGAAGTATTCAAAATGGAGAAAAATAAAATATATTCTTCACATTTGCCTAAATCGATTAGCTAGGATTATAATGTATGTTCTTAGAAAATTCAAATATAGAAAGAGGTTTTTTATTGTAATATGTCACAAAAGAATACAAGTGCATTTGTTGGTATTTTGCTGTTAACCGCAGCAACATTGTGGATATGTCTAAACAGTTTTAGTTATGATGTTCCAGAAGAGGGTTTTGATGAAACGACTCCATGGTGGGCTTCCTTACTACCTTGGCAGGGTGATCAAGAACGGAGTATTCGTATTCATCAAGGTTTAGATTTGGTTGGTGGTTCCCAAGTTGTCTTGGAAGCCGAAAAAGAATTTTTGGAGGATTTGGATCCAGATGAACTGCGGGATAGACTTGGAGTTGCCCGCGTCGTTATTGAAAATCGGGTTAGTGGTGGCTTAGGCGTTGCTGACTCACTTGTACAGTTAGGGGGTGATAACCGTATTATTGTGGAACTCCCCGAAATTAGTAATCCTGACCAAGCGGTCAGTCTTTTAAAGGAGACAGGACAATTAGAGTTTGTTGAAGCGGGACAATTCCGCCTTAACGAAGGTGAACGCATTTTGACCACAGGAGAGCAAAAACGCATTGGTACTTCTGATACAAGTGCTATCGCAGATACAAGTGCTATCGCAGATACAAGTGCTATCACAGATACAAGTGCTGTCACAGATACAAGTGCTATCACGGATACAAGTGCTATCACGGATACACACAGATACAAGTGCTATCACGGATACAAGTGCTATCACGGATACAGGTGCTATCAGCGAAACCTATGCTTATGGCGGGCGTAAGTTCAATACTATCATGACAGGTGGACACTTACAAGATGCCCGTGTTGAATTTGATAGTACGGGAAGGCGTTCGATTGGTTTTACATTGACTCCTGACGGACAAGCAATGAAGGCGTTCGATTGGTTTTACATTGACTCCTGACGGACAAGCAATTTTTAGTATGTATACCAAAGACCATGTAGGTGATGTTTTAGCAATTACATTAGATGGTGTCGTGATTTCTGCACCTGTTATTCAGTCTCATATTCCTGGCCGTGAGGGACAAATTACCAGTGGTGATACGCAAGGATTTAAAGTTGAAGAAGCTGAAAGTATTGCTATTAAATTAAAATATGGTGCTTTGCCAATTGCTTTGCACGTTATCCAAAACCGTACTATTGGACCGTCGTGACCATTATATTTTTACTGATTTACTATCGTGTACCTGGTTTCTTTGCCGCCTTAGCTTTAGGGCTTTACGCTCTGATGAACTTTTCTTTATACAAACTAATTCCAGTTACGCTGACCGTGCCAGGTATCACTGGTTTTATTTTATCAATCGGTATGGCAGTTGATGCTAACATTCTTGTCTTTGAACGTCTGAAGGAGGAACTGCGAGCAGGACGGAGTATTCGGCGTGGCATTGAAGAAGCTTTCCAACGAGCATGGCCTTCCATTCGCGATGGAAACTTCAGTACGTTGATTACCTGCGGGGTTTTATTTTGGTTTGGCTCAAACTTTGGAGCCAGCATGGTCAAAGGGTTTGCCGTCACATTAGCACTTGGAGTAGTTATCAACCTTTTCACTGCCGTAACAGTAACCCGAGCTTTATTCCGACTAGGCGAAAGTTTATTGGGTACATCCATGCAAAATAATAGCAAACTCCTACTCGGACT
>NBMH01000059.1 GCA_002084875.1 Anaerolineaceae bacterium 4572_78
ATCATGCCGTCCAAACTTATGGTGGTACTGAAACTGAGACTTATGAAATAGTATCGCAACAGATTGACCATCATCTTAAAACATTGGTCGGATTGATTGACCCAAACAGAACTGTGCTTATCATCACCGCAGACCATGGGCATATTGATATTGGAGGCTATGGCGGACATGACCTAGACGTGGTACGATTGCCTTTCATCATGATGGGAAAACATATCATTCCAAATAACTATAGCGATATTTCTCAACATGACATAGCTCCGACAATTGCCCTTTTGTTGGGGATTGATTTTCCTAGCCGCAATCAAGGTCGTCCCCTTGTTGAAATGATTCGTATATCTTCTGAAGATAAAGCCCTAGCTTGGCTATCTATGGCAACACAACGTACTCGTTTAGCCGAAACTTATTTACGCAGCTTAGACTATCCGCCTCCAAATCGTGAAGAACTCTACAAAGCCGAAGTATTTTTGGGCAATGGAAATTATGCAGGGGCAAGCGAGTTAGCTCAATTGGTCATTGAAAAAACAGACCTTAGCATGGCTCAAGCTAGTGCTGTTCGCCTTAAACGAGAACAGATTTTGCGATTATTGTTGATTATTGTTATAATGATTCCACTGGTATTTCTCACGCTGATATTTCGCACAGAATTGTTAGGTGAAGCATTTGTATCAGCAATTACTACATACATTATGTATCATGCTATTTATTGGGCGATGAATTTGCCATACTCACTCAGTGCGATTAATAGTTTCAATTTGTTTTGGTTGGAGACGATGATTAGAATAGTTACCAGTGTTATAGCTGGTTCAATTATCTTTGTCATGCTGTTAATATTTCGTCAGTTCACTGAATTAGCAATAATTCGCCGAGCAATTGCTGAATTTTTATTACTGACGACATTTATCACTATGCTACCTGCCATGTATGGATTTTGGCAACATGGTTTATTTATCACTTGGCATTTGCCTGATACGTCAATATTTTTTTGGCATATTACTAGCCTTATTCAGACTATATGTTTTATTTTTACGGGAACAATCGTTTCTTTTATCATCATACCATTGAGTAATCCTTTACAGAATTTTTTGGCTAGGAGGTAACCGTTCACCCCCACATAACCCCCCACAGGGAGAGGGAATCTAACCCCCTCAATCCCCTCTCCTGCGGTGGGAAGTGGACTGCTCCCTCCCTATTCACGGGGAGGGGCAGGGGTGGGGTCTACTGACAAAAAGGGGAGTGAAAAATTACACTAAGGAGTTAGAATATTAAAATGAAAATAGCTATTATTGGAGTAAATGGGCAACTTGGCACAGCCTTGCGACATGTCTTAACAAGGCACACGCTCATACCCCTTGATTTACCTGAATTTGACATTACCAAACCGACAAGTACACAGCAACTTGTCTCCTTAAAACCCGATGTTGTTATTCACACAGCAGCCATGACCAATGTAGATGATTGTGCTAAAAATCCACAACTGGCTCGTTTAGTGAATAGTTTTGGTACGCAAAATGTGGCTCTTGCCTGTTTGCATAGCGGTGCTGAAATGGTCTATATTTCCACCAATGAGGTTTTCGACGGCAAGACTGATGAGCCATATCATGAATATGCTAGCCGCAATCCAATCAATCCTTATGCCGAATCAAAATTTTACGGCGAGGAAGTTGTGCGGCATCTTCTTTCAAAATGGTACATTGTCCGCATTGCTTGGCTTTTTACTAAAAAGGAAAATAATTTTCCTGCCAAAATTATTCGAGCAGCTGACAAATTAGGTCGCCTTAAGGTCGTTACCGATGAGGTGGGCAATCCGACTTATGCTCCCGATTGTGCCGAAGCGATAAAAAAGTTAATAGCCACTCATCATTACGGCATGTATCATTTCACAAATTCAGGCTATTGTTCACGTTATGACTTTGCCATAGAAATCTTACGCCAAACAGGACGAGGACATGTGCCCGTTGAAGCAATTACCAGCGATTTTTTTGAACGAGTTTCTGTACCGCCGAAATTTTCACCATTGGTAAATAATTGCGGGATAGCTTTGGAAATTACATTACGGTCATGGCAAGAGGCGTTGCATGATTATCTAAAATCTTTTGATTAGAAATTTGACAGACGGAGTCTTTACAGATTTAGTAACAAAAGCAAATTTACATGATAAATTTGAGATTGATTCAGCAGGGACGATTAGCTATCATGCTGGTGAACTTCCTCACCATGGCACATTAAAAGTATTGGCAAAGCATGGTATTAGTTATAGTGGACATAGTCGGCACATCCAAAGAGACGATTTAAACCATTATGATTATTTGATAATGATGGATTCCACAAATTTTGGCGATGTCCGTTCTATTGACCGCCAAAAACAATATCGACATAAACTTTTCAAGCTACTGGATTTTTCGTCTGACCGCAAAGGTGAAGATGTTCCTGACCCGTATTATACAGGTAAATTCGACCAATTGTATGACATGGTTTTAGATGCATGTCAGGGGTTGTTGGCTCATATTCGGGAAAAGCATGATATGTAAGGATTAGGGATTAGGGGTTAGGGGTTAGGGGTTAGGGGTTAGGGGTGTAATAGCTTTAGCTATTGCATTGCTTTAGATAAATCTTTTGCACTCCTACAGTAACCGTTCACTCCCCCATCCCTAGCCCCTCTCCTAACAGGAGAGGGGAACACTCAGACTCCCCTTCTCCTCGCAGGGAAGGGGCCGGGGGGGGAACACTCAGACTCCCCTTCTCCTCGCAGGGAAGGGGCCGGGGGAGTGAATAGTTACTATGTTTCCTATGGAATACCCACAAAAACAACATCATCAATGAAAACATCGCTGGAACTTGCACTGTCTGTTTCGGCATGGAAATGCGGCATGGAAATGGATAGTTACTGTTTGACCTGCATAAGTGCTAATGTCAATACGTTTTTCTGTCCACACTGCTACTTCATTATCATTACAAAGTCCCTCTCGCATTATCTTTGTTTCATCAACAAGCACAGTAAAAATATCTGATTCGCAATTACTACCATTTTCGGCAGAGTCAATTTGATACCAATATTGTAGGTAAATTGAATTGCTATCTGTTAAAGTGAAGCTTTGTGATAAGTCACTGATTTCATCATTTGCTCCCCCTAGCCAAGCAAGCCAGTAACCCGAACGAGGGTCGGGAAGAGTACTAATACTACTACTACGATAAATTATCTTATAGCCAAGTTTAGAATATTCTGTCCAATCACTATTATTTCCTTCTTCAAAGTTACCGTTTGGTACCGTTAGTAATTCTACAAATTCACTAGTAGATGTCGGTATCGGTGTTAATGTACTAGTTGGTGTTAATGTATGAGTCAGCGTTGCAGTAATTTGCTGTGTACTGGTTGGTGTTAATGTATGAGTCAGCGTTGCGGTACTAGTTGGTGTTGCAGTATTCTGTCGCGTACCCGTTGGAGTCTCGGTCGGTGTTGATGTATGAGTCAGTGTACCGATTGGCGTTTCAGTCGGTGTTGATGTATGAGTCAGTGTATTCGTTGGTGTTGATGTACTGGTCGGCGTTGGTGTATGGGTTGGTACAGTGGTAGCCGTTGCCCACAATATCGGTACTGAAAGTACGGTTGCGGTAGGAGTTCGTGTTTCAGTTGGAGTAGGAGTAGGAGTATGTGTAGGTGTAGGAGTATGTGTAGGTGTAAAAGTTGGAGTCCGCGTTTTAGTTAGAGTCGGTGTTACAATTGGAGTTGGTGTTCTAGTTCGAGTTGGTGTTTTAGTAGGAATCAGCGTTTTAGTAGGAGTCCGTGTGGTAGTAGGAGTGTGAGATGTTATTACTGTCGGTACCAGAGTACCATCAGATACTTGTTTGAACTCAATAAAAAACCATCTTGGATAAATAGGTTCAATATGAATCTTCACATCTTTTGAAAGTTGATTACCTTGTATATCCTCAACATGAATCAGCCACGTTCCTGTGATTATGATTCCTGGAGGTTCAAATTTCGTATTACACTTTTTAGTGACTGGGCCGGGAGCAGTACCACCTATATGTTCCCATGCTGATTCTACTTCATATTTTTGCAATGTTGGATGAAAAGTACCAACAGCCTTGAATCCTCCAAGTGGAATATCTTGTTCCTCAACAATATCTATATAACCCATAAAAAAATGGTTGTCGGTAGTATCTGAATAAACCTCTGTTATCGAAAACTCATAGGTAGGGGTAGGGGTGGGAGATGGAGTAAAAGTATTAGTTGGTGTAACAGGGGTAGAAGTTTCAGTTGGGGTAATTGTTTTAGTTCCAGTTGGTTCTTCAGTCGGGACATTCGTAGAAGTGGGAGTATGTGGAATAGTAGGTATATCTGTTGGAGCTGGGGTACCTGTTTCCGTCGGCGTATTAGTCAATGTTGGTGTATTAGTTGATGTTGGTGTATTGGTTAATGTTGGTGTATCAGTTGGAGTTGGTGTATCAGTGGGAGTTGGGGTACTAGTCAAAGTTAATGTATGTGTTGACAAAGGAGTGCTGGTAGGAGTTGATGTATTTGTATACGTTGGACGCGGCGTACTTGTAATTGTCTGTGTTGGCGTATCTGTTGGAGAAGTAACAGCAACAATTTTGCTTTGAATGGAACGACAGGCTAATATATTCATAGCAAGCATGATAATGATTGCTATAAAATAGCCTAGCCATCTTTTTACCGTTCACCCTACGGTAATTGTTCACTCCCTCCCACTAGCCCCCTCCCAAAGGGAGAGGGTAACTTTACACCCCCCTCTCCCGCGTGGGCGAGAGGTGGGGAGTGAATAATTACATTAACTTTCAAATTCAGCTGTTTGTAAGGTAAAGTAAAAGAGACTCCCTTCTCCTTTTTTACTCTTTACCCCAGCCTCACCACCTAGCTTCTGAGCAATTCGTTGCACAATAGACAAACCTAAGCCATGCCCCTCAATACGAGTCCGTTTTAATTTGGAAAATTCGGTAAAAAGGTAAGATTGTTCTTCAGGTGTTAGTCCTTTGCCATTATCACGCACCCAAAAATAAGTAAAACCATCTGATTTTGGTGTTGCTCCAAGTAATAAACGAGGAGGGTCGCCGCCGTACTTCAAACCATTGCTGATATAGTTAACCCAAATCTGCTCAACCCATGGAGCATACCCTATAGCAACAGGCCATTTTTTAGGAAACATAATTTCAGCACCATTTTCATTGGTCATCACATGCAAGCGATTTTGCACTTCAGAAATGATAGCTTTCATATTGAGCGGCTCCATGACAATTTCTTGGTGGTGAATACCTGACAAAAGAAGAAGCTCATCAATAATATGAAATATTTTCTCACCACCCTCTAAAGCCACTTTTAATGATTCAAGTTTTTCGTCATCACTCATGTTTAAAAATTCATCAATAAGAACTCGAAGGATACTAATAATCCCACTAACAGGATTTTTTAAGTCATGAGCAACGGTGTGATTAAATGTCGTTAATTCTGCTATTTCGGATTCAAGTTTCTTTTGTAAATCGCGAATAGTTAAATGGGTCCTAACACGAGCCAAAACTTCATCCGCATGAAAGGGTTTGGTAATATAATCTACGCCACCTATTGAAAAAGCATTGACTTTATCAAATATCCTATCTAAAACACTAATAAAAATAACAGGAATATTTTTTGTCAGTTCATTGGATTTCAACTGTTTACATAATTCATAACCATTCATTTCTGGCATCATCACATCCAATAAAACAATATCGGGTAATTCATGTTGTATAGCTGACAACGCCTGACGGGCATTAGTAATCGGATGAACAATGTATCCTGCATCTGCCAATATTTCTGCTAAAAGGCGTAAATTAGCAGGAGTATCATCAACGATGAGAACATTGGTTTCGGGTATATTTATTTGAGGGGTATTCATTGTGCCTCTGTCATGTGTGCATCAAAATTGAAAACTTCAACGTAATTTTACAAAATCCAAGTATCTGAAAGTTGATTATATCAAATTGAATAGCTTCTGCCAAATCATTGATGTGTATTTGTTAAAATAGCCATTATTTGCTGTGCGGTATTATCCCATGAAAAATATTTAACCCGTTCAAAACCCTTTTTAACTAATTTTTCACGTAGCTTGGGATACAAAATCAAACAATTTAGACCACTTGCAATCGCGGTCACACTGTACGGGTCAACAATAAAAGATGCATCTCCAGCAATTTCAGGCATGGATGATACATTGCTCGTTAAAACTGGTGTGCCACATGCATAAGATTCTAGTAATGGTAAACCAAAGCCTTCATGCAAAGATGGAAAAGCATAAGCAATAGCTCCACTTATTAAACCCGCCTTATCATTTTCAGGAACAAATCCTAGAAAAATAACACGTTTGTCTAAATTCAGTTGTTGGACATATTCAAAAAGGTCATAATAAAGCCAGCCCTTTTTTCCCGCCAAAACTAAATTAACAGCATGATGAGGGCTAATCATAGCATAAGCTTCTATTAAGCGTTTTAGGTTTTTGCGTGGTTGTAATGTTCCCATGTAAAACACATAATCATATTTTAGACCGTACTTGACTCGGATGTTGGTATCATCCACAGGTTTAAGATTGGGGTCAATTCCTAAATGTACCACATGTATCATTGATTTGTTAGTATGGTAGTATTGAATAAGATCATGTTTCGTAGCAAAAGAGTCGGCAATGATATGATTTGCTATTCGAGTATGTCGTTTTGTTGTCCAATTTAGATACCACCGTTGAAAAGGCGTATGGGTTTCGGGATGCTGGAGATACCCCAAATCATGTACAGTAACAACAGCAGGAACATGGCAGTACAATGGCAAAACATGAGCGGGAACGAAAAGTACATCGGGAGGGTTTATAGTGATTTCATAAGCAAGGCGAATATGAGTCCATAGACGAGGAAAAGGTATTACTCTTGTTTCCACAAAAGGGGATTGAACCCACACGGTAGGTTGGGGTATCTGATGAGTATAAATCCGTAATCGCAAATCTGGTGTGGCAAGCCGCGACATGGCTAGGATGAGTTGGTAACTGTATGTTTCTGTTCCTGTATGATATGCTAAAGCTGCTCGGCTACCGTCAATTCCGATAATCATTAGATTGTACCGTTCATACCCCACCCACGACAAACTGGAGCATCAAAGCTTGCTTTGACATGAAAAAGCAAGCTTTTTCGCTCCAGTGAATAATTACATTATAGTGGTAGGAAAACCGAACCACTATCTATGGGTTTTCATGTTTTCTGTCAACATATTGCAAAATAATGCCCCTTGAGCTAAAGCATCATCTAGTGCCTTGTGTGTATGAGGAAGTTTATCAAACCAATGTTGGGGCATGTCCCTTTTTTCAGTAAATCTGTACTTGCTTTTCATCATTGCCATAGCATAGGTTCTAATGTCAATACCATAATCTTTAAAAGGACTTTCTCCTGTGAATTTCATGAGATACCAGTAAATGAACATAAAATCAAACCCGATGGGATAAGCAACGAAAATAAAACGACATGGTGAGGACTTGAGTAATTTGTTTGCCCTAAGCAACTCAAACCAATCCATATATTTTTTCATTGCATCCTTAGGGGATTGTAGGTTTTCTCTACAAGCCTGCCAAGCTTCAGGTTGAGTTTGCCACCATTTCATTGTTTTATCGTATTCGCCAGCCCCTTCCAATAATTCTAAATTAGCCGAAAAAGTTCCAATCAATGTTTTATTTGCTAGGTAGGCGGCTGAACCAAAACTAAGCATAGAGTAAGGGCCCGGGATGGGACCATTTGCCTCCACATCAGTACTGACATATATCTCTATCAACTACCACTCCTTGTCAAGGCATTGCTTTGACATACCTTTATTTTTGCGATTTTAGAATGTGTTTCACTTTCTCTATAACATCTGACATAACTTCGTTTAATTCACCCTTTACTGTGGCACCAGCCGCGGACGGATGCCCTCCGCCACCATAAGAATTAGCGATTTTATCCACACGAATCGTACCATCACTCCGTAGACCAATTTTTACTTCATTCTCACCTGTTTCCATGAGAAATATGTTTACTCGTACCCCTTTTACTTCGGAGCCAAGATTGGTAAAACCACCTAATTCGGAACGAGTCACACCATAATTTCTCATGGTTTGCTTGTCTATGGTGTAATAAGCAATTTGACCATTCATAGCTGTTTTGATACAAGTGATTAAATGACCCTTAAGTAATAATCTTTGTAGTGAATGTTGATTATAAATTTGATGATACACATAATAAGGGTCAACACCCATCGCCAATAGTTTGGCAACAGTCTGGTGGGTATGTGCATTTGTTGGTGGAAAACGAAAACCGCCTGAATCTGTCATGATACCTACATAAATGGCTTGAGCAATTGTTTGTGAGAAAGTACAGTTCATTGTCACAAGCAAATCGTAAATCAATTCGGCAGCGGCTACAACTGTGGTAACCGTAACAACGATGTCTGCAAATGTGGGCGGAGTAGTATGATGGTCAATGCCGACCTTAATTGTCTTAGATTGTCGAAATGCCTCACTCGGTGAACCGATACGCTCCCAACCTCCCGAAACATCTACAGAAATTATCACTTCTGCCTGATGAATAATCGAGTCATGTTCTGAAGGTGAGTATGTGTTAATTATTGTTTTGGGGTCAAGAAAGTGGTAGTTTGAGGGTGTGATATCATTATTGATAATGGTAACGTCTTTACCCAAATTGTCTAAATGTTCAGCCAAAGCTAACTCTGAACCAATTGCATCACCGTCAAGATTAACATGAGCAGTGATGATAAAACGTGTATGATTATTGATAATATTAATAATTTTTTGCCACAAAATTAAGTTTCCTCATCAAAAAGTAAAATATTGTAACTGATTATTATTTTAATGTTTCGTTGTTGATTAAGCAAATTTTGGGTAGTAGTTATTAGGTCAATTTTTTTCGTAGCATTTTTTCAGCCATTTTAGGATTTGCCTTGCCACGGCTATGTCGCATGACCTGTCCCACCAAAAATTTCATTGTAGCTTCTTTGCCGCCCTTAAACTGTGCCACAGGTTTGGGATTATCAGCAATCACTTTATCAACGATAGTCTCCAATGCACCTGAATCACTGATTTGTTTTAAGCCTTTTGCTTTTATAATTTGGTCAGGTTTATCGCCTGTTTGCCATATTTCAGCTAAGACTTCTTTACCTGCTAGACGGTTTATCGTTCCATCTTTGACCAATTTAATTACCCGAATAAAATCATCGGGAGTGAATTTTATATCATCAATTGTAACATTGGTTTCATTGAGGTAGCGGAATAATTCACCTTGTACCCAATCGGCAATAGATTTAGTAGGTACATTGTCTTTTGCTGTAACCACAAGTCGCTCGAAATATTCAGCCCGTTCACTGTTTTCAGTTAGAATATTAGCCTGCTCTTTCGACAAGCCCCACTCCTCAACATATCGCTTAACTTTGCTAGTAGGTAGTTCGGGCATGGTAGATATAATTTTCTCAATCCAAGCAGGGTCAAGGTTTAAGGGTGGTAAATCAGGTTCGGGGAAATAACGATAGTCATGAGCATCTTCTTTACGGCGTCGGACAACAGTTTTTTTATTATCTTCATCCCAGCCCATTGTTACCTGTTCAATTTTCCCACCTTCATCAAGTACCTTTGTTTGTCGTTTGATTTCATAATCAATTGAATTTCGAACAGTGCGGAACGAATTAAGGTTTTTAATCTCGACTTTTGTCCCCAACACTTTAGAACCAATTGGTTTTAAGGATAAATTAACTTCACAACGCATAGCTCCTTTTTCCATATCTCCTGTCGAAACACCAAGATAACGTACAATTTGTCGTATTTGGTTGACGTAAATATAAGCTTCTTCGGCAGTTCGCATATCAGGTTCAGAAACGATTTCCATTAAGGGAACGCCAGCTCGATTGAGGTCAACTAACGACCCATCTTCGACATGTGTTAGTTTGCCAGTGTCTTCTTCGAGATGAAGCCGAGTAATACCTATTTGTTTTGCTTGACCATTCACCTCAATGATAATATCACCTGTGGTACAAATCGGCTTTTCATATTGCGAGATTTGATAGCCTTTGGGCAAGTCGGGATAAAAATAATGTTTGCGGGCAAAAACACTATACGGATGAACGGTACAGTTAAGAACCGAACCTGTCATGATGGCGTAGGCTACTGCTTCTTGGTTAATTACTGGCAGCGTGCCAGGCATGCCTAAACAAAGTGGATGCACATTTCGATTCGGCAATTTCCCAAAAAAATCAGCCGAAACATTAGTAAATAGTTTTCCTTTGGTTTGCAATTCTATATGAACTTCCATACCAATAATCACTTTATATTTTGTCATAATATTTCTCTTTAGTGTATTTTCAAAGTAGTGTAGAAGCTTTAGTTTTTATGTATAATAGTTAGAGTTATTGTCTCAAAACATTTTATCTAAATTTCTAAAAATTGAATTTATAAGCGTTTACTGCATCCAGATTTTCATACTTAAAAACCAATTCATACCATAACTTGTTATGGATAAGACAATGGCAATAATAATTTTGACCATAAAGAAACGCCACGTAGCCAGTTTCTTAAACGGTTCAAATTTATGCCAGATATCATCAATAGTTCGACATACATACGCATCGCTAGTATAACATCTATCACTCAAAGAAGGAAATAATAACGTTCGCCTAAACATCTCACTATAGACATTGTTTTGTAATGTATCATTATTATCTTTTATATTAGTCATATCTATCACGACGAAAACCAGCTGTACCACCAACCATGTTAAAACAAAATATGTGCTACAAAAAGCGATAAAACCACTAACACCTATCAGCCATTGATTAGGAATAGTTTTTCTTTTTGATGAGGTTGGGGGTGTCATAAGAATCATTATACCGATGGTAACGGCTGGAAGAAGAAATAATGGAACTAAAAACATAATCCCCAACATGTTCATTACACTACCCATAAAAACAGTTTACCATAACATTATTGCTCGTGCAAATAAAGTGCAGAAGATTCAAACCACTGTTTTTAACCCGCACCCCAAAATGAAATAAATAATGCAAAAGTTGCCCATAATTCCTAAGTTGTGCTAGAATAGAACGGTGAGTTTGTAGGCATTCATTCGTGTGCATGGATGGAAAGTGATATGAGAACAAGTTTTACAGAATCTTTAGAATATATCTGTTTAGGTCAACCGTTAAAAATTGGAAACCTATTAGGTTTGTCGTTGATTAATAAAGCTGATTTGACAGAGTTTCAAACTGTGTGGTCTGATATATCATCCTCACGGCGAAAAATGGTGGTTGAAAAATTAGTATCTATTGCCGAACAGCGAGTCGATGTCAATTTTGATACAATATTTATTCATTGCCTTAATGACAACAACGAAGCAGTGCAGATTGCAGCTATAGAAGGTTTATGGGAAAATAACATGACAAGTCTAATTCTTCCACTAACTATTTTGTTAGCACATGGCAAAACAATTGGTGTACGAGCAGCAGCCGCTAAAGCACTTGGACATTATATTTACTTAGGTGAGTTGGAAAAAATTGATAGTGCATTTACTCTTGTAGCAGAACAAACACTTTTAACCGCTATTGGTAAATCTGATGAGGATATTGAAGTCAAGCGGCGAGCCGTCGAGTCTATTGCCTTCTCAGGCAAAAAAGGAATAGCTCAGATTATCGAAAATGCGTATTACCATGAGGACGAACGCATGCAAGTTAGTGCTGTTTTTGCTATGGGACGAAATGGTGATGACCGTTGGCAAGATATTGTCATAGAAGAAATTGACAATCCCAATCCTGAATTTCGTTTTGAGGCAACACGAGCCTGTGGCGAATTAATGCTTTCACAATCAGTTAGTACTTTGATTGACTCAATCGAAATTGAAACGGATATTGAGGTCATGCTAAATATTATCTGGGCATTAGGGCAAATCGGTGGAAATGCCGCCCAAGATACATTGCAAAAATTGATGTATCTTGATGATGAAAATATCCATTCTGCGGTTGAAGATGCTATTCGCGAAACAAGATTGTGGGGAGACATGTTAAGTGATGTGTTTAGTTATACTATCGGTTCAATTGGACTTTTGGATGAACATGACGAACATGATAAAGATGATGAGGAAGATTGGGAGTATGATGGAGATTTTTACACCTATACTCTGAACGACTGACAATTTTATGAACGGCAAACCATCAAAGTATTGTCGCCACCTGATTACTGTCTCTTTGACTTTTCATCTTTTTCATGTTACCATACTATCAACCTATATTTTTATTTCGTAACGCAAACAAGATGTTTGTGCTACATAGATACCAAATTTTAGAAAGTAATAATATTATGAGTTTTGAATTTATTTTGCGTTTAATAGGCATGGTGATATTTGCATATTTTGGAATAGAGTTAGCCCGATACTTTGAGATACCCGCATCTGGTTCACCTGATGCCTATCGCTTAACTATTGTAGTTGTTTTATCATTTTCAGCAATTGGTCTACTACTAACTCCTTGGATAACAATTAAGCCATTTAACCATGTCCGAAATAAAATTAGACAGATGCCAGTTTCGCAATTAACTTCTGCGGTTATAGGCATGATTATTGGCTTGGCAATTTCGGCACTACTAACGCCAGCTCTATCAGCATTGCCGCAACCATTCAGCCAAATTTTACCACTGACAGGGACCGTCCTTTTTGCTTATTTAGGTGTTTGGGTCATGGCAATACGTCATCAAGATATTTACGCATTATTTGAGTTGCCTTTGTTGGCATTTAGCAAACGGCTACCAAAATTAGCTACTCCGACTCCCCAAAAAGGACTATCTACTGCTCCTATTGTTCAAGCAATTTTAGTTGATTCGAGTGTGATTATTGATGGTAGAATTGCCGACATTGCTAAAACGGGATTTATTATGGGAACGTTGCTTGTGCCACGATTTATTTTGAATGAGATTCAGCATGTCTCGGATTCATCCGACCAAAGTCGGCGTAAGCGTGGGAGACATGGGCTTGAAGTATTGTCAAGGCTACAAGAAGACGCTGATGTTGATTTGCGAATAATAGATAAAGATGTACCTGATACTCGTGAAGCCGATAGCAAACTTGTTACACTTGCCTCTCAACTCGATTGCCCGATTATGACAACGGATTATAACTTGAACAAGGTGGCAAAATTACAAGGTATTTCCGTTTTAAATATCAACGAATTGGCAAATTCAGTAAAAAGTGTTTATCTGCCTGGCGAAGGAATGAATTTACGTATTATCCAAGATGGGACTGAACCTGGTCAGGGGGTTGGATTCTTAAAGGATGGGACAATGGTGGTTGTTCAAGGGGGAGCCCGCCATATGAATCGTACTGTTGATGTGAATGTTACCAAAGTATTGCAAACATCAGCAGGGCGGATGATTTTTGCTAATGCCGAAATTTAGGAATACATGGAGCGTCAAAGCTTGCTTTGACATGAAAAAGCAAGCTTTTTCGCTCCAAACCGCGTAACAAAACCATGTGTAAGAAAACTACCCCTATGAGCTTAAAACACTCAGCACATCCTCAAATTGGTAGTATGCTTTTTTACTAAACAAAACAAAGCGAACATGTTTTATGTCGGCGTGCTCATGCAAATAATCCATGACTGTTTGCAAAGCAATATAGGCGGCTTTGTCCATTGGGTAATGATACACACCTGTGCTGATAGCAGGGAAAGCTATGCTTTTTGCTCCATGCTTAGAGGCAAGTTTTAAGCTGTTCCGATATGCATCTGCTAATAATTTTTCCTCGCCATGTGAGCCACCATGATAAATGGGACCGACGGTATGAATTACCCATTTTGCTTTAAGATTGAAGCCCAGTGTAATACGAGCATCCCCCGTTGGACAGCCACCCAATGGACGACAAGCTTCCAACAATTTTGGACCAGCCGCTCGATGAATTGCTCCATCTACACCACCTCCACCAAGCAGTGAGTTATTTGCCGCATTGACAATTGCCTCCACATCTTGTTGGGTAATGTCTCCTTCTACTAACTCAATTGTTGATTGATTGATTTTGACTTTCATTTTAGTTTGTTGCGGTGTACCTGCTTCCTCACTATTTGGACCTCGAGCAAAGATAATAGCGTTATCTTCACTTGATTCGGCATCTTCGGGAATGGGAAAAACAAGTGCAGGAACACCACTTTCTGATTCACTTAGTTCGATAATATCTCCTGCGGTAAATCCTTCCGATAAAGGATGGGTGTCATCTATTACCTCTAAATCATCTACAGAAGCAGGGTCTTCATCTACGAATTTGAAGGCTTGAGTCCCTATAAACATAATTGATCCTTCTACTTCAGTAAGAACAAAAAACATATCTAAATCATCTACATCAGCCTCGTAATCTCCTGAATCAACGATATAAACATCAAAGTCTGCCACATCTTCTAGTTCAGGTAAATCACTTTCGCTAATTGACCAGACCGTTACCTCATACTGTTCACTTAAAATAATTTCAAAATCAAAAGCACTTGTCCGTGAACCTACATCGCCATCATCGTTATTCAAAATGAAGATACGACCTTGAGATTGTCCCTCATCCGATTCAGGTTCTTCTGATTCGTCGGGTTCTTCTGATTCGTCCAAATCCTCCAATTCGTCAGGTTCGTCAAATTGTTCGGAACTATCTTCTTCATCTTCGTCGGTCTCATCTACTGTCTCATCATCTTCAATAATAGTATTGAAGCCTATTCCTTTTTCTGATTCACCTGTAGAACAAATTATGACAGGCTCACCAACAAGGCAATCATCAAAATCATCGTTTGTAAGACGGGTGATTGATTCAAGGGTTGTTTGACCATCTTCGGCAAGAATAATAATAACGGAACGTCCATCATCATCTTCGCTTATAATAAAGAGACTTGTACCCAATAAACCAATCTGTCCTAATCCCATGATTTCAATATTGCTTTGTAATTTTTCTGTTGGTGTTTCTACATCGGTAGAGGTCAAAATTGTTGAGTTTGTCAAACCTGTACTTTCTGTTATGATTGGTGTAAAGGTTTCGGCGGTAGTGAATGACACAGTATCAGTGAGTGTCATGGTATCAGTAAGTGATAAGGTGCCCGTAAGTGAAATAGTATCTGTAATTACTTCAGATTCTTCATCCTCATCATCCTCATCATCCTCATCATCCTCACATCAATTAAACCCTGATTAATTTGAACAATATCCACATCATGTTTGTAGTGATATGGGAAATCTTCGAGGGTACGTTCTCGTTCATCAACGGCTAACCAATCGGCAATACGGCTTAGAAATTCGTCGTTATCCCCAATGGTGTGATACGGTGTAGTCATGAAAGTCACGTCACCGATGGCAAACACCTGTTTATCATCGCTTATCGTAGCGGCGATTAGTTCTGTTTCACCAGTACGAACAGATGAAACAGTATCATCATCTCCCCAAATAAGCGACATGCCATCGCTGTGAAATGAGTGAGCCGCAAAGAGAATAATATTCTCAAGTCCGTTTGTGAGTTGGTGTTTATCATCCAAGTTATGGAAATTTACATTACGATAATTACCCGCATAATCGTTTAGGTTATACAGATAATCATCCACATAAATAATGTCAAACTCATTTGCCAGGCTATTTATGGCAGGTACGGCACTTGTTGGGAAAAATGCCTCATACAAATCTACTTCTATTTCATCGGCATACTGATTTACAGGACGCGTTGGGTCAGCCGCCATGAACAACCTGCCACCATCTTCCACAAACTCACGAATGCTTTCGCGTTCTTCTTCGTCATAACGGCTTGTGGGAGCAATCACAATCAATCCAGTGGCTGACCGTAACTCTGTTTTTAAGGATAAATCGCCATGCCCATCAAAAAAGTCGACCGTAATCCCCCTAGCATTCAAGCGGTCCAGCAAAGGGTCAAGGTCATTGTCTTGCAAATTATTGTCATGGGAGATGTCAATAATTACTCGTCCTTCTCCGTTAATCGGTTTATCTGGGTATGGATTATAAGCGGGTAAAATAGGGTTGATAGACTCGGAGTCTATTTCAGGAATTTCAGGAGAGGTATATTTCCCCATGCTGTATCCGTTTTGATTGGATGCCCACCGTCCCCCAAATGCCATGAACAAAAAAAATAAAAAAAAGAGAAGTCCATTTACTTTGTTACTATTTGGTTGTATTTGATTCATTTTATCTCCCTAAATGGTATGTCATGCAATAAATAGTTACCTGGTGGTAAAGTACGTTCACCGCTTAAAAGGTCGGCTGCCCCAATCCAACGGTATTGTTCTTTTTGCCATGGGTTAAAGAAATAATCAATATCCTCGCCAAATTCTTCTTCATACACTTGGCGTTGTAGATTGACCACATTATAATCACTAAGTCCCGCCATGTCAGCGGCTTTTTCAATGGCATCGGTTTCACTGCCGAGTAAATCAATCAAACCATGTTTCATGGCATCACGACCAGAGTATATTAATCCCTTAGTCAGCTCCGCTTCAGAAATAACTGCTCGGTCACCGCGTTGACTGTAAATTGTAGCGAAAAATTCTTGCTTAATTCTTTCAATATCACGCAAAAATTCGTCATGATTTGTAGCCGTGAGCTTAAATGGTCCACTAGCTAAAATAACATCATTAACCGCTAAATCTTGCGGAGCCACACTCCATACGCCCACATTACCAACCATTGACGATGGTTTGGCATAAGTGGGGTCTGTTGCCATCGCTAGATAAAATCCTCCACTTGCAGCCATATTATCTATTGAACCGACTACTGGCATCTCCTCACGTAGACTCAACACCTCTAAAAACATTTGTTGAGTTGGGACTACAGCACCACCAGGCGAGTCAATACGTAAAACGACTGCTTTGATATTTGGGTCGTCGCGAGCAGCTTCCAACTGGCGGGTTACCAATTTGGCACTTAAAAACCAAATATCGGTATCCAACACAACGATACCAACTTCGGGTTTTTGTCTAGTATCAAATTGGTCTGCTAACCATACTCCTAATACAACAGGTACTATAATGACAAAAATTATGTTAAATATTTGTCGTAAACTAAATGGAAAACTAAACGGTAATCTCATAGAAATATCTCCTTTTTACTAATTAAGAAAAAATATCCTTTAATGGAAAACGTACATTTAATATTTCATCAACCACTTCACCATTTGCATAAGTATGTTTATTAGTTTGAGAAGTACATACAGTAATAATACCAGGAAAAGGCTGAACAAGCCAACATGATTGGATACCTGCTTCAAAATATATATTAAATTTATCGGTGATTTCTTTTATGCTTTGCGTTGGTGAAATGACTTCTACAGCAAGTAAAGGCATTTCTGTCATTTTGATAACATCATTGAAAAAATCTATACTTTTTTTAGAATACAGAGCAATATCAGGAACATAGTCCTTATCTTGAATTGTCAATGTCAATTCAGAATGAACATTATACTGCTCGTAAGACAGCAGTGCACCAATTAATTTTGCCTGAATATAAGAATGAGCTAATGAAGGCATTTTTTACTCCTTATTTTAAATAACTTATATGGTTAGACCTGACAGATAATTATGAGTATTCCACCTTAAAACACTCGGATTGCAGTTAGACATTCAATTTTTTGGAAACTCACCGACTCACTCCGCAAGCGGCACAGTGAATTTCACCGAAGTACCTTTTCCCAACTCACTTTCTATCCAAATATTACCTCCATTTTTCTCAGCCATCTCTTTACAAATCAACAAGCCTAAGCCTGTTCCTTTTTCTTGATTTGTGCCAAGTGTAGTATGATATGTTCCCATATTGAACAGTTTATCAACAATATCTTGACTCATTCCTACTCCTGTATCACTAACAGAAACCTCAACTTTTTTATTCCCTACTTCATGTTCCAAAACTGCACTAAATGTGATACTACCACCACTTGGTGTAAATTTCAGAGCATTGGTCGTTAAATTACGAATGACTGTATCAAGCATGTCCTTATCGGCATGCACGGCGATTCCTTGTAAAATATGGTTTTGCAAGGTTACTCCCTTTTCCGTTGCATTGGGAGATAACAATTCGACAATAGTAGTAACAATCTCATATAAATCAATTGAAATAGGCTGATAGGGAATACCTCCTCGTTCTAGTCGTGACCACTGGAGCAATTTTTCCAACAGCTCATATACGTTCCTAGCAGATTGATGAGCATAGTCCGCTAACTGTTTCATTTCAGCAATATCATCACATTTATCAATGGATAAAGATAGCAATTCTGTCATGCCAAGCAGTGGTTGAAAGGGACCTCGTAGGTCATGAGCAATAATAGAAAAAAGTTTATCTTTATCTGCATTTAACCTTATCAGGTCAGTATTTACTTTTTTCAAGGCAATACTAGATTCTTTACGCTCGGTGATATCTTTGGCGGCGATAATTAAACCAATGACATTTTTATGGGCATCATCCCACATGGGATGAGTGGATGATTGTATCCAACGAATTTCATTTGATTTAGTGATTATACGATATTCGCTCACGCTTGTTTCACCTGACAAAGTGGTAGCTAAATGTTCATCCATAATCAATTTATCTTCATGATGAATCAACGATTGCCATCCTTCAATACCTTCAAACTCATCATCGGCATAACCAAGTTGACGAATAAATCCATCTGTATGCCAAATATTATCTGGTTTTTTTTCATAAGAAAATTGAACGGACAAAATATAATCAGATGTAAGTCTAGAAACGGTACGATAACGGTCTTTACTTCTTCGTAATGCATTTTCGGCATGCTTGCGTTCGGCTATTTCTCGTTGGGCAGTTCGATACAATTGAGCGTTATGAATAGCGGTGGCAATCTGATTGGCTAAGGAACGAAACATTTGTATATCTTCTTCACTTAAGCCACTCACTTTATTTTCCTGAACATCTAACACGCCAATAACACCTTCATTTCTGATAACAGGTACCGCAATTTCAGAACGTGTCTCGGGCAGAAGTGGATTGGGTAGCCAATCAGCCGATGCTTGTACATCTGCGACCATCACAATATTTTGGGAGTGAAACGCCCGTGTTACCAAACTCTTTTTTGTCAATGGAATATGATGCCCATGCTTCTTCAGCTCTTTACCAGCAACCCCAGTTCCTTCCGCCATGACCAATCGTTCTTGTTCCACATCAAGCAGATAAATGTGGACATGGTAGTAATCAAACTTGAGTTGGACCACATCGACAATTTCTGCTAATAACGTATCCAAATCCAAAATAGAAGTTAAACGTTGTGAAATATAGCGACTGGTTTCAAGTTGGATTGTTCGTTTTGAGAGGATTACATTTTTACTATTCAATTGGTCAACAAAATGTTGTAGTTCAACTTTTTTCTCATGCAGTTGAATTGTTTGCTGATGTAGATTAAGTAGAATCTGCACTTTACTTAAAAGTATTTCGGGGATGAATGGTTTTGAAATGAAATCTACTGCACCAACCTTATAGCCTTTTAACAAATCTAGCTCATCAGAATAGATAGCACTGATGAAAATCACTGGCATATTTTTAGTTTTGTAATTGCCACGCAACAATTCTGCTAGCTCAAAGCCATTCATGTCTGGCATTTGCACATCCAAAATAGCCAAAGCAAAACTATGTTTTATTCCTAAATACAAAGCCTCTTTACCCGACAGAGCCGATACCAATTCTGCATCCACATCAGCCAAGACATATTCCAAAACATTGATGTTTTTAGGTTGGTCGTCTACAATTAAAATCTTGGGACACTCTTTCTTCGTCTGGTGTAATTTTCTCATAACAACATTCTATCACTCTTTTCATAATTTTACGAATTAACATCATGCAATAATTATATATCAATCTTGACAAATTGCAATTTTTGTCTATAATGAAAAAAGTTAGAATCATATGTATTATTAGACGTTCAAATTTTGTAGCCGCAATTTCCAATTGCGAGACTACATGACTACAATTAAATTGGAGTAATGTATGCCACTATCACGTTTAGGTATTAATCGTCCACTAACGATGCTCATGTTTGTTTTAGCCGCATTAATTATGGGCTATCAAGGGATAACACACATGAATATAGACCGTTATCCCAATGTTGATTTTCCTTTTGTTGTTGTATCTGTTGCGTTTCCAGGTGCCTCTCCCGAAGATGTAGAGGACTTGATTGTTAAACCAATTGAAGATGCTCTTATTGGCGTAGAAGGCATAGACACCATGAGTGCCGAGGCATCTGAAAGTTTTGGTTTGGTTGCTTTGCAGTTTTTAGATGACGTTGATGGAGGAGAAGCCGCTTTGGATGTAGAACGGCGTTTGTCTAATATTCAACTTCCTGATGATGCCAGCGACCCTAGCATCTTGAAAATTGACCCATCTGCTATTCCCATCATGACCTTGCTTTTATCAGGACCACAGACTCAAAATGAATTGGCAAAAATCGCCAAAGATGTCATAAAACCACGTTTGCAGTCAGTCAAAGGTGTTGGTTCGATTAACGTATCTGGTGGGCGTGACAAAATTGTACGTGTTACCTTAGACAGCGAAAAAATGCGAGCCTACGATTTAACAATTAGCCAGATTACGAATTTGTTTGCTGTCAATAACATGTCGTTTCCTGTTGGCACTATTGAAGATGGGAACATGGAAGCAAGTGTGCGTTCGATTGGAGCATTTCAATCTTTTAGCGATATTGAAAACATGATTGTGGCACAAGGCGAAGATTATGCGGGCAGACAAATTTACTTGCGTGACATTGCCACTGTCGAAGATACGCACGAAGATGAAACTGTCTTACAGCGTTTCAATGGACAAGATGCAGTAACCATTAGCTTTGTGAAAATTTCTGGGGCAAATGTTATAAAAGTTGCCGACGGAGTTAAAAAGCGTATCTTAGAACTTAATCAAGAATTGCCCAGTGGAGCACAGATAGAAATTGTGTTTGATGATTCCCAAACCACACGCAATTATCTTGATGCTGTGCAAAAAGATTTAATCTTGGCGTTAATTATTACATCTATAGTTATGTTAGTATTTCTGCATACCATACGAGCAACCTTTATCGTCATTATCGCCTTACCTGTTGCCATGATTAGTACCTTTTTCCCCATGTGGATATTGGGCTTTTCATTAAACATGCTCACATTATTAGCACTGACTTTGATTATTGGAATTTTGGTTGATGATGCAACGGTGACTATTGAAAATACAGAACGGCACATGCAGATGAATAAAAAAACACCTGTAGCCGCCATTGATGGCAGGGCTGAAATAGCATTGCCTGCCATTGCCATATCTTCAACTGATATAGTGGTTTATGTGCCAGTTGCATTGCTTGCAGGTATTGTAGGGCAGTTCTTTTTCTCTTATGGCATGACTATTGTATTCGCCACGACTTTTTCAGTGTTATTTGGTTTTGCTCTCACGCCCATGCTTGCGGCTTATTTGCTTGATGACCCTACGGTTGAAAAACAACCACGCACTGGCATTATCGGTTTATTGGGCAAATTGTTTACACCAATTGATTGGCTATGGCAACTTTTCGTTAAGGCATGGAATAGTGCATTTGACACCCTTGCCAATGTTTATGCCACCTTTGTTGGTTGGTCTCTAAAAAACGTTCTCACCCAAAGCATTATAATAATCATTGCCATTGCGATTCTCATTGGCTCAGCGTATTTGCCTTATGCGGGCATGCTTGATTCAGAATTTATGCCATTTGAAGATAATGGAAGGTTTGTTGTTAATATTCGTTTACCCCCAGCGACAAAATTAGAGTTGACAGAAAATATTACCCGCCAAATTGAACAATTAGTTTTGCAACATGTTCCAGAGACCGTGAACATTATAACAACAGTTGGGGCTGGCGGTAGTAATATGTTTATTGGTGCATCATCTAATTCAAACTTGGCAGAATTGACTGTAAAGGTAGTCAATAAAAATGACCGTGAACGAGGCATTTTACAAATCGTTGAAGAATTTCGTCCCTTAGTACAAAAATTCCCTGATGCTGAAATTGTCGTTGCTCCAATTGGTGGCATGTCACCGCCCGGCAGTGCAGTCGCTTTTCAAATATCGGGAACAGATACCACAGTATTAAAAGATTTAAGCGACCAAATTGCAACGATTATGCGTTCTGTCCCCAATACTGTCGGCATTGTTAATCGTAATGCTGAAACAGCACCTGAAACCCGACTCGAACTTGACCGCGAACGCATGAAAGATTTAGGATTAATGCCTGCCCAAGTAGTAGGTTTGCTACGGTCTGCGGTGAGTGGGGCTGATGTTGGTGATTATAAACCAGAAGGTGAAGACAAAATCGAAATTAATGTTCGCCTTGATGATGCGACACGTGAAGATATTTCCAAATTGATGCAATTACCCGTAGGCTACAATCGGCAAGGTGTTCCAACTTTGCTTAGCCAAGTTACCAACATGAGTTCGGGGAAAAGCCCTGCTTCTATCAGCCGCATCGACCGTGAACGGACATTCACTGTTTCATGTGATGTACTCGGTAGCAATATTGGTGGTATCACCGCTGAAATTGAAAAACGGATAGCAAATCAAGTAATTTTTCCGCCGGGCTATGGCTATAAATTAGCGGGAGAAAGCGAAATGATGCAAGAAGCATTTACTGATTTGGGCGGTGCTATCTTTTTAGGGATTTTGCTTGTCTACATGATTTTAGTTGCTTTGTACCAAAGTTTTTTGCAACCATTAGCAATTGGCATGGTAATTCCGATGTCTGTCATTGGGGTAATATGGGGCTTATATCTTACGGATAACAGCTTAAATATTTTCTCCATTTTAGGCATTCTCATGCTTGTGGGGGTGGTAACGCGAAACTCCATTTTGCTCATTGACTTTGCGAACCTGCTCCAAGAACGAGATGGCATGGAACGTAAAGCGGCACTCATCGAAGCTGGACGATTACGATTGCGTCCCATTCTCATGACTTCTGCAACCTTGATTTTTGCCTTATTGCCTGTATTATTCAGCACAGCAGATGGCTCCGAATCGCGGCAACCATTGGCAGCTGTCTTAGCAGGTGGAGCATCCACATCAGGTTTCTTATCACTTTTACTCGTACCGATTATTTATCATTGGTTTGAAAATCTAGGCGAGTGGAGTTCAAAAGTCTTTAAGATAATTACGGGACAATCTCACACGTGGTAGGGTAGGGCTGTTCAATGCTAGTTGTAGGGGCGTATGGCCATACGCCCTTACTATTGGGGCTGTTCAAAACTTGCTTTGACGCTCCGATTTATCTCGTCAAAAGATAGCATTGAACAGCCCCATGTGTTGGAGGGGTTAGGTGGGGGTGAACTGCAAATGTTCACCACTCACTAATTCCTCAACTCCCCGCCAGACTTCATCAACCGTAACCCCATCTTCCCAACTAAAATTGTTCGCATGTCCCTGCCCGACCCCACCCGATGGCAAAGGTATTGGTCGCCATAAGGCAATTGCTTGATGTGAGAGAGCAAAAGGACCATATCGTTTTGGGTCAGTCGGACCAAAAATTGCTAATGTTTTACAACCTGTGGCTACAGCAATGTGCATGGCACCTGTATCTCCTCCGATAAAAAGTGTCGCTTGTTGGCATAATGCTCCAAATTGCTCAAGTGTTAATTTTCCTGCTAGGATGTAAATATCATCTGTGGTCATGAGATTAATGATTTCTTTACACAGAGGTATGTCATCCTTTGTACCACTGAAAATCACAGAAAAACCTGCTTGATTAAAACGGCTTGCCAATTTTGCAAAACGGACACTAGTCCAACGCTTATCCAACATAGTCATGCCTGGATTTACTCCTCCAGATGGATGAATAACCACATAAGACGATGAAGGCAATGCTTTATTGCTCCATGAAGGATGAAATTCTGTCCAAAAATTACTGACATGGTTTGTCGTTGTTTTGATACCCGTCATGGCTACGCAATCCAAATATAACATGGCTTCATGTCGAACTGCTTGTGGCACATGGACTCGCACCGTATGAGCAAAACCACGCTTGCCACTGTCCATGCCGAGTCGATGCCGAATGCCCGCCAACCATGCCACCATGCCGACTAATGGCGAACGGTCTAATGTTACTGCTAAATCATAATTGCCATTTCGTACCCGTTGGGCAAATCGCCACACATCATGTAAACTATAATGCCCTTGCCCCACTCGTCCCGAATCAATCAAGTGATTTATATGTGGATTATTTTCCAACACAGACCTGCTCCATGTTCCCACCGCCACATCAATCATAGCTTGAGGGTAGCGTGCATGAAGTGCGGCAATTGCTGGGGTAGCTAAAACGACATCTCCTAAGCAACATGGCTTGATGACGATGATTTTTTTGGGGTGTTGTGGTAATGTCCTTACAGGAAATAAGTGATGTGCGATATGACTAAATAACGAAATCAACATGTGCCTCATAGTAATCCTATGTAAAACCGTTCGTATTGAGCAGAGATAGTTTTAATATGAAAGCGTTGCATGGCTATACTTCTCGCCTTCTTTCCCATCTGTTTAGCAATGTTGGGATTATCCAATAGCCAGGCAATTCCCATAGCTAAGCCTTGTGCAGATTGCAATTGTGCCAAATAGCCTGTTTCATGATGAATCAGTGTCTCATGATGAACAGGAATATCCGAAGCGATAATTGGGCATGCGGCAAACATAGCTTCTATTACTGCCCCTGGATGCCCTTCATAATGAGATGGAAACATAAATATATCTGCCACATGCAACCAAGTAGGTATGTCATCCCTCATTCCTAAAAACACGACCTTGTCAGTTATACCTAGCTTTTGCAAGTGTGCCTCTAATTCGGGGCGATAATGTCCATCACCTGCGATAAACAATCTTACATCATGATATTTATGTTGTATGATTGACAATGCCTCGATTAATTCTTTATGCCCTTTGCGATAAATAAGACGAGCCACATTCAGCAAAACGGTAGTTTCGGGAGTTATGTCATAAATTCGGCGGAGTTTTTCACCTGCTTGAGGATTAACATCTAAAAACGGTTGCGGGTTTCGTCCACGATAAATAACTGATACTTTTTGTGGTGATAGCTTTAGCATGCCAGAATTTGCTTGTCGTACTGCTTCAGATACGGATATGACATGCTTTACCCAACGAAAGGTCAACCTATCTAGCCATTGAGCGATTTTTAATTTCCAGTGAAATTGTGTGGGCAAACTAGCATAATAACGAGGGGTGTAGGTTTCATTGGAAAAACTTTCCACAATCGGCACCTTGAGCAAAAAACCAGCCATCCGTCCTAAAAATGTGGAGTAAAAACCCGTCAAATGGATAACATCAGGTGCTTCATGGCGAATAGCCTGAATTAATTTA
>NBMH01000060.1 GCA_002084875.1 Anaerolineaceae bacterium 4572_78
TTCTGTTAAAAACAATACCCCATGGATGAGATTGAGGTACGAAATCCAATATCTTCTTTAGCATTGAACAGCCCTACAGTATAAATGGAATTTAGCTTATTTTTTAGTAAGGAGTGAAAATAAAATATCATGAAAAAGAAACTAATTATCACAGCTATAGGTGGACTTGCAACAGTGTTTTTAGCGTGGTTATGGTTGCGTAATCGCTCAAACTTGATGCAGACTGATGCGGAAACAAGTGAACAAAAATTTGATAAACGCATTCACACTATTAAAAGTCAGACCCAAGATATTAATAAACTTATAGCTTATTCTGATGCTTTTGTAGAAATGATATTCAACCAAACTATTAGTAAAGCATTCAGCGAAAGTATCAACCTAGCAGTAACACAGGTCAATGGGTGCAAACTTTGCATTTATGCTCATACGAAATATGCCTTAGAAGCTGGTATAAAAGAGGAAGAAGTAGAATTTCTATTGTCAGGCGATTTTGAGCATGCTCCTAGGGAACAGTTAGAAGCGTTGTTGTTTGCTCAACATTATGCCGAATCAGAAGGTAATCCAGACCCTGTAACCAAGCAAAAGCTTTTTGATACTTATGGCGAGGAGCAGGCAAATGACATCATGTCAAACATTTTGATAATTATGTTGGCTAACCTACATGGCAATACAATCGAGGCTTTTAAGTTGCGTCTGAAAGGACAAGCAGTTGAAGAGAGTAGTTTTTGGCAAGAGTTGGGGGTCATTATCGGCTTTTTCAGAATAATTCCTATTATCGCTTATAAGATACTAAATTACAAATTACGGCATGGTTCAATCACATGGTAAGTCGTGAAAAATACTTTGGAAATTTGCGATTTATGCTAAAGTAATGTTTAATTAGTTCGTGCCAATCAAGGTATTTGTGTGTGAGACTTTTCCAAAGTCCAATCAAAAGGAGAATGTGTAATGAAAGCTATTGTAACAAAACAATATGGAACGGCTGATGTTTTGCAACTTGTCAAGATTGAAAAACCGACGATTGAGAGCGATGAGTTGTTAATCCAAGTGATGAACAGTTCGGTAAATCCGATAGACTGGAAGGTCAGAAGTGGTGAACTTAAAATAATGACCGGCCTAATGAAACCACCTCAAGTTTTGGGTGCGGATTTTGCGGGTGTCGTCAGTGAGGTGGGGCAAGGGATTACACGCTTCAAAAAAGGCGACCAAGTTTATGGTGCGGTAAATGGTATGAAAGGCGGCTCTTATGCTGAATATATCAAGGCAAAAGAAAAGGATACTGCTCTGAAACCAAGTAATATCAGTTTTGAACAAGCGGCATCCTTGCCATTAGTTTCGTTGACTGCTTATCAAGCTATTGTTCACAGTGCCCAGGTTAAAAGTGGCAATCATATTTTAATTAATGGTTGTACTGGTGGAGTCGGAAGTGTTGCGGTGCAGATAGCCAAAGCGTTGGGCTGCACAGTCACTGGCGTTTGCAGTACAAAAAACGTTGAATTTGCAAAATCACTTGGTGCTAATCACGTGATAGACTATAAAAAAGATAATGTGCTTGAAAATGAAAACGGCTACGATGTTATTTTTGACACGGTCGGCAATTATTCATTTGCAGAATTTCAGAAATTGCTAAAACCTAGCGGCATTTGTGTTACCACCGCACCTACCATGTCTGCTATGTTGCTTTCACCTGCACAAAATCTCTTTCGGGATAAAAAATCAAAAGCAATCATGGTTTCTTCAAACAGTCAGGATCTTGATGCAGTTGGGAAAATGATTCAAGAAGGAAAATTAAAGCCGCACATAGCTGAGGTTTTTCCTCTAGCAAAAATGAAAGATGCACACATCTTAAGTGAAAAAGGGCGTGTTGTTGGAAAAATTGTTATCAAAGTCCAATAGACTTTTTCTGTGACCATGTCGGTGCGTGCCATTGTGGGCACCCCGACGCTAGTAGAACAAGTAGCCAAGTAGGTCAGGTTTCCTTACCACGACAAGCTGGATTGACAAATGCCTGGCAATGCAAAACACGGCTAACAACGGAGGAAAAAATGAAAAAGTCACCAAATATTCCAGATTGTTCAATATCTGGTAGTGAATGGGATAAGTTTACTTTTGTAAAATTTGCATCAGATTGGAAGATGCAAGGCAAGCCTTATAACATAAACTTGTCAAAAATTTTATTTCAGCTTTTAAGAAGTACTCAAAAAGAAATTGGTACACTAGGAGGTATCTATATATTTTTTAGGTCTCTTTTTTGGGATATGATATTTAATAAACCTAAATGGCAACCAGAAAAGTTTAATTTGAATAATGATGCCCAAGAAAAATTTTATAGAATAAAGTTTGAAGAACATTTACCTTTTATAATATTTTTCCATAATTTAAAAAAGAGAATGAGTGAAAATGAGGCTGACAAATTTATGGCACGTCAGATGCTACCAATTATTTTAGACATGATGAAGACAAGTTTTCATCCTGTTGAAAAAATAGATAGTGTGGGAGTTTGGCTTGAACAAGCAAGGGATTATTTAGGAACAGAAATTGAAAAAGATAAAGGATTTGAGGGAGATATATATTTAGCAAAAGATAAAAGTGAAATGAGATTTCATGTAACTAAATGTGCAACCATACAGGTCATTCGTGAATACGGACTGAAATATACAGCGGCGGCTTTATGTATGGGGGACCACATTACTTATCATACTGTTTTCCCAAATTTGATATTTAAAAGAAGCCATAGTTTAAGTGTCGGTGATGGTTTTTGTGACCATGAGTTCAGGCTTCGCACTAAAGATGACCCAGCTATTGATGAGGAAAATTATGGTGATTGTTACAAGATTGAAGGTATGAGAGAAATGGTTAGAGAATGGGAAGAAAAAGCAAAGGAGATTTTTTTTGGCAACAAAGAAAAATGGAAAGGGTATGCCAGTAAGTATTTCCCTAGTAAAAGAGATTTTACTACATGACAAAAAGATGGTCTGCACATATAGTAATTTAGCTATTTTTTGTTTATGTCTAGTTATTTGCTAATTTTCTAAATGACTGCTATATTTCACTGAAAATTTAAGGAATCAACGAAGGTATTATGGATATTGAATTATTAGAAAGCAATTATCAATCTTTGAAATCAGACTTTGATAACAAAAAAATAAGTGCCGAGACATTTCAACAGTCAGTAGATGGATTAAGCACCCAAGATGACTATGATAGACATTGGACAATTGGGGCTGAAACAGGTAACTGGTATTATTATGATGGCACTGATTGGGCACAAGCTGACCCGCGTGAATCGGATAAATTGCCATTTATTGATGAGAATGGCATGTACTGGATGCTTGGTCAGGAAACAAACGAATGGTATTATCATGATGGTGAAAATTGGGTTCGACATGATACTGAAACAAATGATGATGTATCTAAAGAAATCGCAGATGAAACGCAATATTACCAAGATGACGAAGGACGTTATTGGTCATTAGGGGCAGAGTCGGGTGAATGGTATTATTATGATGACATGGGCTGGCATAAGGCTGATGAATTACATGCTTTTAATCAACCTCCCATGTTTCAATCGCAGCCGCCATCTCCATCAGCCATGCCTTTTCAAGGGCAACCACCGTATCAAACTCATCCGCCGGGCTATCCTCCACCAGGATATGCTCCGCCATATCCACAACAGTTCACAGGTAAGATGCCTGTGACACATAATTATCCGCCAGCCTATAATCCATATCAACAACCATATCCGTATCCCTATCCCGAAAACTATGTCCCACCAACGCAACCACATGTCCCGCAAACGCCTGCTACCCCTGCGGAACAACAACCATTGCCTGAGTCACAATCTCAGGCTAAACCCGAACCTGAACCCGAACCTAAACCTAAACAAGATTCCATGCCCCCTGATGAAACTCCCGAACCAGGTGCATGGTATTATCATGATGGTGACCAATGGTTACGCTATCAAGACGACCCTGAATCAGAGATAGGTGAGGATGAAACGTATCAGTTTTATCAGGAAGATTATTTTGATGACTATTCAGCCGAACCATATCCCGACTACAATAATTTTGCTGATGAATCCTATTTTGATGATACGCCTCTTAGCGACCCACAGGCTTTACATGAGTCAGCAGATGCGGCTATTGTCGAAGATTTAGATGATTTTGTTGAAGTTATTGAGATTGATGAGGATGATATTATTGAGGCGGAAGGGGAATCAGTTGACGCAGAATTTGAGGTTCATGTAATTAAACCAAATCAACAAGATGTACCTTTAGATTCCAAGAGTACTTTTTCTGCTGATGATACTCGTCCTTATGCTACTGAAAAAGCATCACGACCTTATGAATCAAAACCGACACCATCATCCACAACAAGAAAAATGAAACCTGAGCCTAGGAACACTTCCAATAAGCCTACTTCTCAATCTCAACGGCGAGTTAGTCGAGGAGTATCGCCTGTACATGCTAGGCGAAAAAGTGCCATACCATTGTGGCTGTGGACATCGTTGGCAGGAACTGTAACTCTTGTTTTGACAACATTTATTATTATTGTGGGATTGTACTTGATTTCCAATCAAACTGAAGCCATTGCAATTCAATCGACCTCTACATCGGATGCCGCACCGTTATCTGATGTGAATATATCTGCTACAGATATGCCTCCTCTCACTGACATGCCTTTAACCACTTATAGTAATGGTTACTTTGGTATTGCCATTAATTATCCTTCGGGCTGGGTGTATGAAGAATACGACGATGCGATTGTTTTTGCTCCTAGTACACGTTCTCTCGATAGGTCAATCTTGAGCGGGGCAACACTATGGGTTTCAATTGACGATGAAACTGACCCCATGCAACTATTGTCAAAAACTTTAGAACAGTTGTCACCAATAGAGGAAACATTTACAGAAGGATTTATGAATATTGGCAATCAGTCATGGAAATCAGCTCAAGTTTTGTTTGATGCTCCAGCACTTGGAGGACAAGGTGTTGCCTTAGTCGCCGTCGCCTCGCAAGCGGCTGATTCAACAGGATACTCCTTGGTAGCCATAGCTCCATTCAATCAATGGGATGGCTTTGAACCCTTGTTCTCGAAAACCATTGATAGTTTCCAATTTACAGGGCGAGTGTTGGTTAAGCCTTCTGTTTCTGAGCCTGATTTGGAGGCTATGATTCCAACCCCCGAAGATGAACCAACACCACTTACTGAAACTAGTACACCACCAATACCTGAACCGACATCTACTCCAATGGAACCAACCGAAACGGCTACTCCAACCCCAACTCCAACGGAACCTGTTGCGGAACCGTTTATTTATTCGGTAGTTTCTGGAGATACATTGGGTGCCATTGCTTATAAATTTGATGTTAGCATCGCTGATATTATCAAGGCAAATGGCTTTGAAAGTCAAAATGTCATTATTGGAATTGGACAAAAGATTTTTATTCCAGTTGGTGGTAAATTGACCATTGATACCCCAACATTGTCTGCACCTGCTCCAATTCCTACTAAACAAAAAGGAACGGTAAGACCTACATCAACTCGCAGGACAATGAGCACTTCTATGCCAGGTGATATTATGACTCCACAAGCGACCGATACATCAGAACCAGCTGATTTATCAAGACCAACATATCCTATTCCTGACCAAGTTAACACCTCACATCTGACCAAAACTCCAACGGTTGAAGCTACAGAATCAGAACCAACTGCTACTTCTATAGAATCAGAGGCAACGGCTACTTCTGTGGTTGAAGCCTCAAATACACCAACTGTTGAACCAACTGTAACACCATTACCAATAGAGACAGCAATAGCTGTTGCTCAGTTGAGTGGGCAAATTATCTATTCTAGCTACGATGCTGGAAAAAACACATATAACATTTGGCGAAGTAACATTGATGGTTCGGCTACAGAAATTATTGCTTGGAACGCCAGCCAGCCTAAGATAAGTTCAGATGGTACTAAATTGGCATATCGTTCTTGGGATAGAGAGCAAAGCGGTATTTACTATCTTGATTTTACCAATGGTAGTCAAGGATTATTAACTTCCTTTGTGGAAGATGCCTTACCTACTTGGGCTCCAGATGGTGAAATTGTCTTTACTTCTCGACGTGAAGGCGACCGTATTGCCAGAGTTTTCAAAGTTGGTTTTCATGGTGGAGAAGGTACTGGGCTCGGATTTAACAGCGATTACGTTGATTCCATGCCTGATGGTTATATTATTGGACGTGGCTGTACTCCAAGTGGTGATTGTGGATTGTGGAGGCTTTTACCGAATGGCTCAGGGCAGACTAAAATCAGTAGCGATTTTAGCGATACAGCTCCAGCTGCTAGACCACAAGGCGGTCGTTTAGCGATTATGTCATATAATCGTGATGGTGCTGCTAATTGGGAAATTTGGACAATAGATTCCGATGGCTCAAATCCCGTCCGCTTGACCGATAATCCAGCCGCCGATGGCTTGCCTACATGGTCAGCCGATGGGCAAAGTATTGCTTTTGCTTCAACACGAGATGGGGTATGGAGTGTATGGGTCATGAACGCCGATGGCTCAAACCAACGTAAGTTATTTAATATGAAAGGTTCGCCAGATGGTGAAGTGTTACATAATACTCCCAATTCTAAAGGATGGCTAGAGGAACGAATGACCTGGCAACCGTAGGTATGTAGGCTGTTCAATGCTATTTTTTGACAGGATAACTTGGAGGGTCAAAGCTTGCTTTGACATGAAAAAGCAAGCTTTTTCGCTCCATAAATATCCAAAGCCGTGTTTTTTGTTTTAGCATTAAACAGCCTCGGGGTGGGTGAAAAGTCATGCTTTTTTCTCAAGTCCAAGCCATGAAATAACAGCAATACCAATACATAACATCAGGCTGACAGCCAATCCTCCTTCCGGCCCGAACAAACCACCAGTAATAATGTCGGGTCCCGTTTCATCTAAAACCAATAAACTGCCACCACTGATTCGGTTACCACTAACTTCCAGTCCGTATATGTTGCCTTGTGTCCAGTTCCAAACGGCATGAATAGCACATATCCCCCATAAGCCTTCTTCATACATAGCATACACTGTGGCAAAAATGCCAAATAATGTTAAGTTCACCATTGCCAAGATTGACAAGTTAGAATTAAAAATGTGACCGAAAGCAAAGAGAAGAGAGGAGACAATAATCCCAATATAAACATTGGATTTCACAGAGACAACAGGAAAAACCCAGCCTCGAAAAATGACTTCTTCTGCGGAACCTTGTACGACCCATCCCAAAAAAATAACGGTAACTCCGCCCATAACTGCTATCATGGACGATAGGCTAAATGGTTGTAAGGCATAATATCCAGCTATTGCCATGCAACCAATTGGAATACTGAATATGACAAAACCGACAACTAGCCCACGTACAAAGTTGAAAAGTCCATCTTGTGGCAAAAAGCCAAGTGTGCTAAAAGGACGCTCTTCGGCAAATCGTAACCATAACCACAAAACAAGATATACTCCGCCAAAAGCAGTGACTAAAAAAAGAAATTGCTCAAAATTACTTTGTGGCATGGCTAGGGCAGCAACTTTATTCGTAGGCATTTCTGCCAAATTTGTTCCTTTAGGTAAACGCAATATCAAGATGATAATGACCGCAATCGCCCCCCCAAACGAACTGATAAGTAAAACCACCCAAGCTAGTGGTATGACTAGCCAAATAGGAGGCACACGCTTACCACTACTTGCGAGCTTAAAAAGCAAGTTATCTAAGGTAAACATGATTTAGCTATCCTCCCATAATGGCGGTGGGGGCGGCGGGGGCGGCATGTCATCAGAAAAATAAGGGACTGAATCAAAAACAGGCTCATCATCAACAGGTAGCATATCGTAAAGTTCAAAAGGTATATCAGATGGTGGCGGCGATAACGGTGGTGGTTGTGAAGCATGTTCTGCTGAATCAGGCAAATCAGATTCAAGACGAGCAATCATGTTCTCAAATCGCATATTTTGTTGTTCAAAATATTCTGTTAGGCTCGCAAGTTTTCCTTTGATATTCCAACACCGTGATTCAGGGTCAAAACGTCGTTCCTGTAATTGCTTAATTGCAACCAGCATGTCTTGGAATGATGCACCTGTCACAGTAGCGGTGTAATCATCAGTTTGAATATGGATTTTATCATTAAAAGAGGTTGCTCCACTAACGGGAATATTTTGAGCGGGAGTTCCTCCCTCAATTTGATAACCGTAATTTTCAATTTGAGGTCGAATTTCCTCAATTGTACCAGGTATCACCCATAACTTTTGTTGTCCATCAAAACGGCGACCGGGCAACTGCCTGATAATATTTAGCATCTCTCGAAATTCGCCACCAACAATATGATAATCCATTTCATTGATTCTAATTTTGATACTGTCATGTCGTGTGTTCATTTTTTCTCCATAATGTTTTCAAAGTAATATTGTTAATGTACACATCATAACCAAAAATGGCAAATTAGGCAATAGGCTCTATCCAAAATAGAAATTAGATGGTTCATGTTGCAATATTTTTAAAACTACGTAAACTAATCTGTGAATTTCTAAATAATTTTTTCATTACACATTTCAAAATAAAATAATGACAAATGAACCTGCAACAGTTTTAATAGTAGATGATGACAAAATAATACGTTTTAGTTTATCTGTGGTAGTAAAGCGGGCGGGCTATCAAGTTTTAACAGCTAAAAGTGGTACAGAAGGGCTACAACTGGCTCAGGCTCATCGCCCCGACATTATCATTTGTGATGTGATGATGCCTGCTCCCGATGGCTTTGAATTACGCCGAATTTTAACAACGGATTCACAAATTGCACATATCCCATTCATTTTTTTGACTGCTCGTGGTTCGCAAAAAGACATGCTTCGTGGGCTTGATTTGGGAGCAGATGATTACATGACAAAACCATTTGACCATAGAGAACTCATTGCTCGTATTAAAGCCGTTTTGCGGCGTGCTGATTTAAGCCGCCATCAGGGAAAAATTGAAGCTGAAGGACATATTCAAGAATTGCGGCGTGAAATATTAGGCAATGTCAGCCATGAACTACGCACCCCCGTATCTCTTCTCTTGGGGTCATTGGAACTATCTTTGATGGATAGGTTTAAGGATGACCTAGCCGAACAGGAAACTTTTATCCAAACAGCTTTGAATAATGCACATCATTTACAACGTATTATCAATGATTTGATTGCCTTAAGCCAATTGGACCAGGGAATAATTGATGATTTTCGTCTAGTTCTTGATTTAGATTTTGACCTTAAACCTTTGGTTAAACAATCAATCAAGCTATGGAGTGAACGTAATATAAATATTAAAATTCATGCAAATCCAGATGTGATTGTACATGCCCCGAAAATTGGTTTTAGGCAGGCAATTGGACATTTGATTGATAATGCCTGTAAATTCAGCCCTGATAACGGACAAATCGATATTTTTGTTGAGCCAAATGGTAAAGGAGGATGTATCATAATTATTGAGGATGAGGGAAATGGGGTTGATTCTGAATTGCGTGAAACGGTCTTTGAGCGGTTTTACCAAATTAGTCAGGGTACCGCCCGTAGCTACGAAGGTTTGGGAGTCGGTTTGACGATTGCCAGAGCATTTGCCCGCCGCTTAGAAGGTGATGTGATTATCTTAGATTCAGATACAGGCTGTCGAGTACAAATGATAATTGCTCCTGGTAAGGCGGATTGGAATATGGAGGATTAACTTAATCACATGCTTTATTTAGTTGCCACCCCAATCGGTCATCGTCAGGATATTACACTGCGGGCATTAGAAATCTTACGTCAGGTTGACCTTATTGCCAGTGAAGATACCCGTAAGACAGGTTTGTTCCTTAAACATTTTGATATTAAAAATAAGCAAATATCATTTCATGAACATAATGAGCATCGCCTAGTAGAAAAAATTATCCGTTTTCTTAAAGAGGGTAAATCCGTCGCGGTTGTAACCAATGCTGGAACACCAGGCATATCTGACCCAGGCTTTACAATTGTGCGGCGAGCTATTCAAACAGGCATGGATGTAACCATGATTCCTGGACCGACGGCTTTAATCATGGCGATTGTTTTATCAGGGTTAGCCGTCCATAGTTTTACTTTTCGTGGATTTCCACCACGCAAATCAGGAAAACGAAGAACGTTTCTAGCTATTGATGTTGATTCGCCACACACCCTTATTTTTTATGAGAGTCCCCATCGTCTCATGGCGTTTTTAGAAGATGCCTTATTTATTTTTGGCGATAGACAGGCGGCTATCCTAAAAGATTTAACGAAAATATTTGAATCAGTAGAACGAGGGAAACTGTCAGAATTAATCATGCACATAAATAAGACAAAATTACGCGGCGAGTATGTTGTGGTGATTGCTGGAAATATCCCCTAAACACATAACTTAACATATTGTTTGCATGGTTTGTTTCGGTGATAGTTTGGTCAGGATTAGCAGTAATAGTAATAGTGTAAGCATACGGTGGCTCAAACATCCATGTTTTGCTAATATAGGTTGTGTAATTATCTTGATAGCGTGCATTCAAGGAACCAATAGAAATATCCTCTGTAAATTGGATAGATGGTGTCATGACATCGGTCAATGTTATTCTTACAACACCATCCCCAGAGATAGTATTTCCTTGATTGGTAATGAAGGCATCAACTGACATGCGATTATTTAGTGAAGCATGAGAACGTTGTGAAGGGACGATTTGCAAATCAACATAAGGTGTTATACGGTTTGTTGTCTGCTGAATAAATGTCTCACCGACGGGGGTTAATGAACCATCAGCATTAAATAGGTTGCCACCATAGCTATCATGGTTAGTCGAAAACCAAGCCCACATCTGCAATAAACGTCCTCCGTCTGATTGCAAACCAGTTGTCGAGTCTGTTAGTGTCAAAAACATGTTCATGGTATCAATCATAAATTGTGAAGCTACTTCATTTTCAAATCCATCGTAATCAGAGCGTGGTAATATGCCATATTCGGTAATAATCAAAGGTTTATCCTTGTATCCTCTATCAAACATCCATTGACGAAAAGCACGTAAATTTCCTTCCATGGATGGCTTATCATCCGAAGGAATTAAACGAAGCATATCTTCAGCCGAAAATTCAATAACCCAACCGTTTGAGTTTGAGGTGTTTGGCGGCGGCACAGTAGCACCCCAAGAGGTATGCTCACTATTAAAACATTCGCCTTCCAAAAATATGTAAAAGTGAATATTCCACAAATCAATAGGGAATGGCTCGCCGTAAGTGGCTTGATAATGGTTTAAAACGGCATCCAAATAATCTAGCCGTATCGGTGAGGGTTGGACAATTCCACCAACGGTCACTTTTGCCAGCGGGTCAGTTTCTTTTATGATAGTATAAAAATGATGATACATTTCAGCATAAAGTTCAGGGGTCATGGGCGTGCCATTGTAATACGAATCGGGTTCATTGCCGACCTGCCATAATGCACCTGGATTATTTTTAATCCGCTTGATTAATTCCTGCCCATCAGGTGTAAATGATATCTGACTAACTTGAGTTGTGGTTCGGCATTTATCCAAAACATCATCCCAACTATCAGGTGAGTAAAAGTAAATGGTTTGAATATACGCCATGCCATTCGGGTCTGTATGGTCATTTTGCGACATCCAATCTAAATACCAACCTGCCTGCAAGGGAGTCATGTCATGGTTAGATGATTTACCCACTCCAATACGCTCACTTTCTGATTCGTAAGGTGGAAAGAAGAAATCACCATCTCGATACGTTTGGTATGGAAAAGATAAGTCATGTTCTTCGGATTGAACTTGATGATTCCATAAAGCAAAAATTAGAATACATAGCATTATTATTAATGTTAGATGTTTAGTAAACATTATTATCTCCTGTTTAATTTATATTGGATCCAGACCTGACAGGTTTCTAAAAACCTGTCAGGTCTTG
>NBMH01000234.1 GCA_002084875.1 Anaerolineaceae bacterium 4572_78
TTACACCTGCCTGGTCAGTGCTGTTGTTTGTAGCTCTAACAGAAACAGTATATGTACCACGTTCCGTAAATGTATATTGTTTAATCGCTGATTCGGTGAATGATGGTTGTTCGGGGTCATCACCAAATGTCCACCAATAGTGAATGTTGGAACCAGATGTAGTAGCTGCCATGAATGTGGTGGCTTCACCTAAAACTGTGGGACCATCACTCTGTAATATTAAATTTTCAATATTACTGTCGTTAATAGTTATTTGTAGTGTAAAGTCTTCTTCTTCCAAATAACTGATAACATATTTGAATTCTTCACTAGGCTTTAGACTGTAATCAGCAAAAAGCACACTGACATCAATGCTATAAGTTCCAGCTGCAACATCACCTAAATTCCATATCAGTGTTTGGTCATAAGCAGAATCAGGTTTCACAGAAGCAGATTGGAAAATAACAGATTCGGGGAAGGTATTCCTTAACTCAAGTTGCCATGCTTTTGGTGCATGTGCGACTGTATAGACAATTGTGTATTGTAGTATGTCACCAACTTTTGCCTCATCTACCTCACTACTTCCGCTCAAGCTAATATTAGCAGGAACGTTTAGTTCTAAGGCGGGGTCACCCAAATAAGTAAACGATTCTAAAACACCAATGTTATAATCATTTCCGCTTAAGATGGCACGCGTGCGGGCAGTGGTAACTGCCGAACCGAGTACATACTCATCCGTATCCATGATGGTCTGATACAGATAAGTTAGAATCTCAGTATTCACTTCGGGGAGTCCTTCAGCGGTAGGAGCCCAAGAATTTTGTAATCTTTCCATCTGTTCAAGGTCAAATATACGCACCTTGTCATCGCCGACACCAGCCCATTGCCCCCAAATAATGTCCGTACCATGCCCAGAATATGTCAATAGCAAAGCACCTTTATTAACTTCACTAACGACATTTCGTTCAGGTTCATAGAAACTTAGCAATGTACTGTCACATGCCCCGAATATGTCAATAGCAAAGCACCTTCATTCACTTCACTAACGACATTTCGTTCAGGTTCATAGAAACTTAGCAATGTACTGTCAATATTGCGATGCATTAAACTCATCATCTTTTCCATGTCTTGCTTAAAGATGACCTCTTCATCCTTAGCGGCATCGTCTGCAACAAAGATAGCACGCTTTGACCAATCACCAGGTTCAGTTTGTTCATACACTTTAATTTTGTTAATGACTGTTTTTAATTCACTGTTAGTCCGAACAGGCATCCGCCCAATTTTCAAGTCAGGCAAATTATCATCACCAGCCACTTTGACAAACCAGCTATCATTGGGAATTTCGCCACGCGGATGGACATAAGAATAATAACTTGGCATCAGATCGGGCAACGAATCTGGGCGATTCATTTTGGGGTCTAAACTGGCATCGCCGACAAGAAGAACAAATTCAATTCCACCTAGCATCGGACCATTCATAAAAGCATGCTCCAAAAATGCTCGAATAGCTTGCGGAGATTTGATACCATGATTAAACTCGTCGTAAATGTCATCAACTTTTACAGTCATGACCTCAAATTTTTCAGTTCGATATTCGGCTAACTCCTGAATTGTGTCGTAAAAATCAGGATGGGTGATAATGACATAGGAAGCCAATATATCTTGTTTTAATTCAGATGGTTCATCAAGTATCACCTCATTGCTAGTCAAATCGGTTACATAGTTATTACTAAAAGCAATGTAATGACTAGCAGGTGAAGCATCTGCGGTGAATTTCAAGATGTATTTATCTTGGTCAGAATTAAGCTGATAATTTACCACTTCTACGGGGGTAATTGGGCTAGTAACATCAAACAAATGAATGGTATCGGTGGCAAATTCTGTGATTTCAAAGGTGTGCGTATCAGTTGTCGGGGCTGAAAAAGCGAGATAATTCTCCTCAGATACATACATATCTCGGTAGGTTACTTCAATCCAGTTGATATACACATCGCTTGAACTTGGTGTTAAATTTTCGATAGCAAAGGTGTGAAGAGATTCTTCGTTATTAGGATAAAAATATCCTAGTGGCACAGATACACTGGCGATATATTCAGTTTGTCCACTCCAAGTTATACCACCTTCAAAAAGTTCATTGTTATTTAGTTCTATCTGAATGTTATGTTCATCAAATGTAAACGCCTGAAATGAAATTCGCACATGACCATCAAGACCACTTTGTGAATCATAATCATTATTTTTTATAATGAAGTCAGTTTCAAAAAGGGGATTACTACTATCTAGTTTATCCCAAAACCAGCGGTCAATGCCTGCTTCACCAGGCATAGCTTGCCAGTACAGCAGATCTTTTTCATAAAGACGGGTATCATCAAAACTATCATCAAGTCCTACCGTCGGTTCTCCAGTTGGTGTGCCGTCATGGCTAGTCATTCGTAAACCAACGGTGTCGGTTAGCACTGAAAGCCAATAAATGTTATATTGAGTGTAAGGGCTGTCAATCCCATGCCCGTAGAAAAGAATGCTATCTTCGGCATCAAAAGAGCCATCATCTTCACCTTCGATAAGGATGGGAATTTGACCACCTTGCATGGACAAGAACAAATACTTGGGATTTCCCGAAACTAAATCAGGGGCAATTGCATTGAGTGTATTGTACGTCAGCCGATAAAAACCTTCCTTTTTGATTTTTATTTTGACATTTGAGGCATTATCAGCAATTTTGCCATGTACAGTAACAGTGTCTTGTGCCTGCTCTACATCGTCATGCGAAACCACTTTTGGACGCGGCAGGGAATGATAGTTAATCATGGTGCGTTCCAATTCCTGTTCAAAAACGGGGTCGAACCCCACTCCTTGCCCTTCCCCTTTCGAAGGAGATGGGTTATACGTTACCTGAACAAGTAAGCGTTCATAAATGATAAGTTCCCGTTGCTGTGGATTATACTGGAAAGGGTACAATCTAAGTTGAAAGGCAGGTTGATAACGCCAAAAACCGATTTCAGTTGCTTCGGCTTGCACAGCAGGAAAAAGAGAATCAGCTTGATACATTTCTGTGTCAAGTGCAAATTTAGTGGTTAGTTGAGAACCACTTTTACCATCATCCCGAACAATCGAGGGAACAGGATAAACAAGTACATCTTCTTCAATCTTTTTATCAAAATCAAGGATTTCGACATTAGGTGTGCCATTTTGAGGCATGCCCACCAACACATTGTGCATTGGAAGTTGAGGTTGACCAACTTTTCCCCACGATGGCAAATCAACGGTATGAAATTGGCGATAGGTTACACCATCATGCTCAACCAATTGTGACTCAACATCGGTCACAGTCAACTCTAAAATGAGGTGATTTTCATCAGCCTCAAGAACATCAATTGTCCATCCGTCGGGCGGTTTTTGTTGTTGACTCGATTGAGCCTGACCGATTGACACGGCAAATAGTAATACAATAAGAAACGATAAAAAAACGGTAATTCGTTTATACATAATACTCCTTACGTTATGTAAATTTGTGAAAATATTAAATTGAAATTTGATTATACTCAAAAAATTAAATGGGGCAAAAATGAGTAACAATACTGGAGCGAAAAAGCTTACTTTTTCATGTCAAACCAAGGTTTGACTCTCCATGATTTTCGCAATTGTCGCAACGTAAACGGTATAACCGATGGGGTGCGATAGAGTTGTCCAAATGCCATTTTCACATTGCCACTCATCACCGCATTTTTAAACTGATTGTAATACACCACACCATCGATATACATTTTTCGCCGCTGTAAGGCAATTACCAAATCGGGGTTAGCCTGTACATTTTCTTCCTCGAAAAGATTCGTTGTCACTTCTGATATTTTCTGAAACATTTATCATAGTATATATTGTTATCATGCAGAAACTGCCGCTGCATAAGTGGTTTCATAATTCCCAAATCCCAATCAGTAAATAACACGGGATTTACCCATGTCGGGCTTAGTAAATGAACTCCTCGCCGACTAAGTGTTGTTTCCGATGAGTGCACGTAGACAGGACTTCCAGTCTGTTCACCTTTGTTATCTAAAACAACTTGCATATCATCAATCATAAAATTACATCGCCATGTTTTTGCAATTTCCAACATGATAGCTAATCGTTCTTTTGCCCACCAATCGTCAGCGTCCAATAAAGCTAACCATTCTCCCTTAGCATGATGTCGAATGGCTCGATTGCGCGATGGGCTTAATCCTAAATTATACTCATTGTGAATAAGGCGAATACGCTCATCAGAAAATTGCTTGACAACATGCACAGTATTATCAGTCGAACCATCATTGATAACCAACAACTCAAAATCAGAGTATGTTTGTTCTAACACAGATTGAATACTTTGAGCAATATAGTTTTCTACGTTATAAGCAGGCATGATAATTGACACTTTGGGCGACATTTTATATATCCTTCAAGAAACATATTTTGGAGCAAAAAAGCTTGCTTTTTCATGAATGTGGCAATTAGTGTGAAAACCCTGTTTCTTTGCTGTCAGGAAAAAAGAATCTTGTCCAAGCTTGGATAGGGGTTTCAACTTTGATATTTGGAAAGACAGGTTCAATCCTAACCTGAATTGGTTTGTAGGCAGATTGTGGAGTATCCATGACCACAATAACAGTTTCCCCAACTTGGCTCATTTTCAGTTCATTACGAGCAATTTCTTCAATGTAGGCATCTGATTGTACATATTCTAGCTCAGTCAATAACGCCTCATGGGTTGTTTGCAGTTCTGTTAGTTCTACCTCCAATCTTTTTTCTTCCTGATGGATACGATAGCCTATTGCTGTTCTTCGTCCAAAATCAACAATAAGAAAAACAGCAATTGTCAATATAACAATAGCAATGAATTGAGCCACAGGCCAATTAGATTTTTTGCTTTTTTTAACCGTTGAAGCCATAATAAACAAATCATGTAAAGTAAACATGCATAAATAATTTAATCCTAAATTTATCATATCCTAAATTCGACATTATGTCAACTTGATTTATTATTTTTAATTATGAGTACATTATTTCATTTGACATTGATTTCTCCATTTGACATTGATTTCTCCATCAATCCCATGCAGAACAGATATCCTGTCTGTCATGAACATGCAAGAGGCTTTTTCTACATAAAATTTGTCAAAAATCTAATTCTAAGGTAAAATAAATATACTGGCGGCAAACCAAAATAGGTTTCGGTGAAAGTAGAGGTTTTAACAGTTATGAAAGCATCAATTATTTTCAATCCAAAAGCAGGAACACATGATTTACAATCGCATATTCAACAAGCGGGCGATTATTTGAAAAATCATGGTTGGCAATTAACATGGTGTGAAACACAATATGCCCACCATGCCACACAATTGGCTCGTGAAGTTGCTACACGAGGAGATGATATTGCTGTGGCAATCGGTGGTGACGGTACGGTCAATGAAGTCATGAATGGCTTAGTCGGTAGCAAAACCATGCTCGGTATTTTACCTGCAGGGACAGCGAATGTATTTGCAGTTGACATGAATATCCCTGTCCCGAATCCCGTGCTTCCAAATTTTAATACCATAATTGAGGCAGCTCAACATCTCATACATGGGCAGGTAAAAGCAATTGACACTGCTAAGGTTACATGTGGTGATGGAAAAAGCCGTTACTTTTTATTATGGGCTGGTATTGGCTTGGATGCGGCTGTAACACAGACATTTGAAAAACATAAGAGTGAAACCCCACATTTAAAACGGTTGGGCATGGCACGCTGGATTGGGGCTGTCTTATCGGTTATTGGTCAGTTTAGAGGAACGCCCACCAAAATTATAGCCGACGAAAAAATAATCGAAGGCAATATAATTTTAACAGCTATTAGTAATACCCAACTATATGCTCGGTTATGGCGACTCTCACCCGATGCAAAAATTGATGATGGCTTGCTCGACATTATGGTAATGGAAGGGATGGGTTTTCAGGATTCTGCGAAATTCATTGCTCAAGTGACACTAGGCAGTCATGTGGGACAACAAAATGTACATTCTTTGCAGTTTTATTTGGACAACAGTTGTGTTAATATTTGTTATTGCCATTTGGGTGTTACAAGATATTGATGTATATTGGTATGATTTTGTTGGAATTACACCGACACCTACTTTAGTTATTGCCGAAATGATTCTACCTGTGGAATATACCACTCCTACATTGACTCCCACTCCTACATCAACTCCATCAGCCACGCCGCCAATAACACCAACGCCATTAGACACATCAGTTGTCACACTTTATGATGTCTATTTGTTACCGATTACTCCTCTTGAAGATGATGACCTTGAACAAGACGTATTCATGCGTCCATTATACATCCCAACAAAAACTGCTATCCCAAAATCAACACCAGCCAGGCAGATAATATCTACCCCGACGGTTCAAGTTATCCCCGACCGCTCAAAGGAATTTGAAAAACGACCAGGCATGCCAACACGTTTAGTTATTCCCTCCATCCAAATAGACTCGCACATTATTCCTGTTGAGTCTAACAAAATAAATTATGATGGGCAAATAGTGAGCGTCTGGGGGGTAGCGGATTATGCCGTTGGATGGCACAGCACTAGTGCTCGACCTGGTGAGATAGGCAATACTGTTATGGCTGGGCATCACAATATTGCAGGAGAAATTTTCAGCGATTTGGTCAATGTTGAAGTAGGTGATGAAGTATTAATATATGTGGGGGATAAAACATATCGTTATACAGTTGAAATGAAAACACGGGTCAAAGAAAAGGGCGAATCCTTAGAAGTACGCCAACAAAATGCTCAATGGATTGCCACCACAAATGATGAACGACTCACGATGGTTACATGTTGGCCCTATACTGACAACACACACCGCGTTATTGTTGTTGCCAAACCGAGCTATTAATTTTGACTTTTTTGCTGTTTCATGCTTTATTAAAAAGTAACATTTTGTATTCAGACCTGTCAGGTTTTTAAAAACCTGACAGGTCTAAGAAACATGTCACATCTAACCAAAAAACTTTGACGCTTTCTAGCAATATCTTGTAGTTATTCACTCCACCTCGTTGGTAGACCCACCCCTAGACCCTCCAGGTTTATATCGAGCTGGAGCGAAAAAGCTCGCTTTTTCATGTCAAAGCAGGCTTTGACCCTCCAGGTTTTTAAGGATAAACTCATGTCACGACAATTGATACAACAGTATTATGAAGAAATCAAACGTAAAATGCGTTATGGCGGCTCACGCAAAGAAACGGCATTACGAACGACTTTCCAATGGTTGCTCGAACATTATGGCTCTAGCAAAAACCTCGAACTTGTCCCCGAACTTGATTATCGAACCACGCATGGCACCGTCGTTTATCCCGATGGAGCATTGTGTGATGCGCAATGCAAATGCTCTGCATTCTACGCTCATGCAATTCGTCAACTTTCAGCCCGCCGAAGTTCGTAACTTTTATGTTGCCATCGAGCAATTCAAGGAAAATCTACCGCAACTTTTGCATGACCTGCGTGCTGAAATCGCTAAACAAGCTCATGAAAATCCGACATTTCGTCAGGCTCGCAAAACATTCTTCGACATGTGCAATGACTCGATTAATCCATACTTGGTTATGGACGACATTCGCGAGATGATTATTCAACACATCCTGACCAAAGATATTTTCATGACCGTTTTTGATGAATCACAATATCACCGTGAAAATAATATCGCCCATGAACTCGACAAAATCGTCGGCACGTTTTTTCATGGCACGATTAAACGTAATATCCTCAATCGAATCGACCACTATTACAAGGTCATCAAAGCGAAGGCAAGCCATGTCAGTAATCATCATGACAAACAAAAATTTCTCAAGGCGTTGTATGAAAA
>NBMH01000061.1 GCA_002084875.1 Anaerolineaceae bacterium 4572_78
TTTGATTTTGGTGGTGGGGTGGTTTTGTGGTATAATGGGTTTAGTTTCGTTTTTTGATTGGAGAGGTGCTTTTTATGTCAACTTTAACTATTGCTGTGCCTGATAATGACTTAGCAAAAATTAAAAACAAAGCCAATCGCATGGGTATTTCGGTAGAAGAATTGATGAAACTGAGTTTGAAAATGTTGATTGTTCAACCCGATAACCGCTTTAAGCAATCACTTGATTATGTGTTAAATAAAAATACAGAACTTTACCAACGGTTGGCTTAATGCGATATTTAACATTAGACGAAGTGCTTGAAATTTATCATCAAGTTATGACACACTCAGGTGGTTGGGTTGGTATTCGTAATATTGGGTTGTTAGAATCCGCTTTAGTTCAACCACTCATGACTTTTGGGGGTCAATATCTTTATCCAACCTTGATTGAAAAAGCTTCAGCATTAGGATTTTCTTTGATTAAAAACCATCCATTTTTGGACGGTAATAAGCGAATAGGTCATGCAGCAATGGAAATTTTTCTGGTGTTGAATAGTCATGAAATTCAAGCAGGTGTTGACGAACAAGAAAAAGTAATCCTTGATGTTGCTACTGGCAATTTAAGCAGAGAGGAATTTACTTCATGGTTGCAGAACCATGTAATCAAACTCAAATAACAAGGCGTGGCTGGCGAGGGCAGGAGCTGGCATCTATTCCAATTTAGCTGGTAGCCTGCCCCGCTAGCATTTGGTGTTAGCATGTTATATGAGGACTACATCAACTGTGTTGTTTCAAGATTATGATTAGAAATTCTAAACAATTTATAAATGACTGGTTCGTTATATTCATCCTATTTGTTTCGGGCTGGAAATACATCTATGGATTAGAAAAGATATTGGATATTGGTTTATATGATGAAAGTAACTATTTATATAGCGGTGTGAAACTTTTTAGCAATGGATTTCCAGATGCGGAATCAGCACCACTTTATACAATTTGGTATTATCTGCTTTCGCTATTACAACCAGATATAATTGAATTGTATTTCTTAAATTACAAAATTCTCACGGTGCTTCCTCCCATTTTGTTGTATATTTTGCTTAGAAAGCAAAAAGTGCAAATTATTCCATCTGTAATAATTTCCTCATTTTTTTTGATTAGTGATGCTAATTTTTTCGTAAGTCCAAAGGTAAGTCATTTTTCTTTGGTTATTATTATGGTATTTTTAATACTCGCCATATACATGAAAAAGTCCCTTTTTAATAGCTTTGCTTTTATCTTGGTTGGAAGTTTACTAAGTACTTACGTACGACCTGAGTTCTTCCTTACATACCTGATTTTTCTCTTCATCTTCACTGGTCTGCTGGCAGTTTCAAAATTCAAAAAATTGCAGTCTTCAGAACAGGTGGCTTTTGTGGCAGTTGTCTTAGTATCGGGGATATTGATAATATCATTAGGATTGCCAATTAGTGGAAACAGAAGTTTGATGGCATTTGGACAACATTTCTCTATAAACTGGATTTACTGGAACAGTAGTGGGTTATCTCCTTGGACAAATTGGGAGGATATCATAAATCAAAGCTTTGGGAATATTCATAGCCCAATGGAAGCTCTGTTTAGTAACCCTTTTTTGTTCCTTAAACATACGGTCTTTAACTTTATAACAGCACCTAATTTATTCGTTAATCTGTTTTTCCAACACACTAATCTGGTATTTTCAAATACGCTTAAAGCAACTGAAGGCAATATTCTTTTTGGGCTTTTTGTTTTATACATGTTTGTTTCAAGCAAAAACTGGATTCCGAAATTGCATGATAGGATTAATACAAATAGGCATTTATTGGTATTTTGTAGCTGTTTTTTGATAACATCATTTTTATCAGTAATTATTATTTTTCCGAGGCCACACTATTTACTAATACCAGGAGTATTGATAATCATAGCAACAGCCTCTCTTGTGATTGGCGATGATGAAAAACAAAGTTTCCACCGCCTAAGCCTAGTCATTTTTGGCTTGATAATCTTTTTTTTAACGCCCCAAGTATATCAAGGAGCCGAAGCAAATAAACCAAATCTACAGACTATTATATTTATCAAATCACTTCATATTAAAAATGAAATCAATATGTTAGAAGCAGAAGGTGGTTATTGCATATATCTGGAGAACAAATGTCATCGGGTAGCGGAGTATGAAAAACATGTCAGTTTTAATGATTTCTTAATGAATAGAAAAATAAATATGATTGTTTTATCAAATAGGTTAAAAAGCGACTCTAGATTTAGGAATGATGAGGAATGTAAATATTTTCTAGACAATTATATGGAATTCGGGTATGTAAAAATGAATATTCCCGATATTGAGCGGGAATTGATTGTAAAAAAACAATTGCTATTTCCCTGAAACTATATCATCAAGGAAGATGGTATACTAACAACCCCCCTTCAACCCAAATTACTGCTTTTCTATTGTCCGCAATCGGGTTAAGGTGGAGCGTTATTTTCTTTGAATAGCAATATTTTTATTCTGTGAGAAATTGGCATGGAATTTCACATGGCGAACATGGCAAAAAAACGACATGGTTTAAATTCTCATGTACTATAGTAGAAAAGTGCATTTTCATGTGCCAAGTTGGGCAGGTACATAGCAGAGTTTGCCTTGAACTTTGGCATGTGATTTCACAATAAACTTACAAGAAGAGAGAAATAACAAGGCGTGGCTGGCGAGGGCAGGAGCTGGCTTTTATTCTAATTTAGCTGGTAGCCTGCCCCCCGCCAGCACTTGGTGTTATTTGCATGTTGACAAGGCAAACTTACTCACATAGTTGGTTTGCCTTGAATTGACTTCTGGTGTGGTGGTTTTGTGGTATAATGTTCTCATCATATTTTGAAATTAGATATATACCTAGTATAAAATGACAACTTTATCTGATGAACAAATCTACCAAGCATTAATTAAAATCGCCAATCAGTATGAACTGCTTGAATGTCAATCCTGTGCAGAGGCAATTTGTGTTTGGTTAAAACAACATAATATCAATGCTATACACCTCAAAATCAAAGCTCGCTACACTGATTTTATAATCAGTAAGCGAGTTGGTGGACACATATCCATTATTTTTAATGGTATTCATTATGGAACAGAAGTAAGAAGCAAGGTATTTGATAATTTACCTGATACATGTTTAACAAGACAAGAATGGCTTGATGATTTTGAGTGTTTAGGTGGCTTTGACATAGAAATCTATGATTGTTAGCTATGGGAGAAATGATGAGCGAATTTTATAATTTATTGCAACAGATTCAACACAAACCTGGTTTGTATTTAGGGCAAATATCGATTAGCAATCTGTATATGTTTTTACAGGGCTACAGTTTTGCCCGACGGCAGTTAAATATTCCCCCATCAAAAGAAGAACAACTCTTTCGAGAATTTCAACCCTGGCTACAGCAACGTTTTAATGTGCAAACATCACAAGCATGGAGTCAAATAATTCTACTTACAGTTTTAGATGAACAAGATGCCTTCAATCGTTTTTTTGATTTGTTGGGAGAGTTTCTGCAACACCAATCAAAGGAATCTAAAAATGAACAACCAGTTATTTATCATAAACAGAAATTAGATGAGTTTGAGTTTAGTTTAGCATAAAAACCTAAAACCAAATAACAAGGCGTGGTTGGCGAGGGCAGAGCTGGCTTCTACTCCAATTTAGCTGGTTGAGCCCCCCCCGCCAGCACTTAGCGTTATTTTCTTTGGAGGTGTATATTGCAGAGACAACTATTTGACCATGAAAGTCGGCAATTATTGTCATATCAGACACTACAACAAATTGCCAAAAGAACGAATGGCATGCTGAATTTGTGTCTGTATGCAGTTCATTTTAGTATCATGTCCGACTACTGTAAACTTGCACTATGAAAATGGTTATTTAGCCACAAACCACTGCAAATTAGGACCATCAAATGTCAATTTAAGCCGATTCAATACATTACGTCCCAAAATACCCATATCTTGGTCAACTAATAAAAATTGACCTCGAAATGTATAGCCCTCAAAAATTAATGTCAAATTCACAAAATGAGCTAAACTTGTTTTTTCATCAAATCCTGTTAATTCATATTGCGTTGTATTGTCAATTGCTAATTGTAAACGTTCTATAACTTTACTTGGAATCAATGTTACATCAGACCCTGTATCTATTAGCACAGGTACATTTGACCACATTACCCCTGTTTTGTCATTTGTCAAAGTAACATGAGTAATTGGTGCAGGGATATAAAAATTATTGACATCATATTTCGACATGGGAGTCTCCTGAAATCATTTCAAGTTCAAAATCAGCCGCTTGTTTAGCATGAGCCAGACAAGGGCTTATGACACGTATCGGCTTGTCTTTTAAGTTATCATCAATATCTCCTAATACATAAATTTTTGATTGTTCATATTCGGATGAAACCACCTTTGCTTGTAAAAACCTGGCAAATTCAATTAAAACGTTTAGGCTTTCTAAAGGTAGTACATCTAGCATAGTCATAAAATCCTTTTTTAAAGATTGTACATTTTGCATACAAACCTCCTTGATTAAAAGTTAAAGATTGACAGACTGTTTGCTAATTCCTGTCATGCTCATTTTTATCATTCTTGAAAATCATAAGTTCACACTCAATGTTTGGGTTTTTCATATCATTACCTGTTTTTTCGCTATACTATTCAAAATCTTTTTTTGAGCATCATAATTTTCTAAAAAGAAATTCAGGCATCCCCGTTTCTTATACGCTATTGAGTCCATGTATGTAGGATTGTTACTAGAAATAACCCCATGATAAGTGCTTGCTGCATCTGCATATAATGACTTACATCCGTCTACAAAATCACCTCTGCTAGGAGTCATAAAAGAGTGAGATTTGTTGTTATGGAACGGCGACCCCAGGCTCCCTTATATCCCACCGCTAAAACTTGTGGGTTTTACGGGCTTTTTCCATAAAAAGACCACATGATTTTTTACCATGTGGTTTCTTCAATGGGCGATACAAGACTCGAACTTGTGGCCTCCACGATGTCAACGTGGCGCTCTAACCAACTGAGCTAACCGCCCTAAATTCCCAACTTTTCCATTATATCATACTTTCTTTTTTTTGTCAATACCAATTTTAAACTTTTTTCAATATTTTCATGATTTTTGCCAAAAACCATCATTTTCGGTAAAATAGGAACTAATGAATTGGAACTTACCAACTCATCAACTCATTTTATATAAGGAATTTTTATATGCCTATCGATGAAATAAGAAAAAATATGAGAAAAGAAGGGCTTGATGCCTTTATTGTTAGCCAGATTTATAATCTGCGTTACCTTTCAAAATTTACAGGAAGTAACGGGACTTTAATCATCACTCCTCATGAGCGGTTTTTGCTGACCGATTTTCGCTATTATCAGCAAGCGGAACAACAATCACCTGATTGGACATTAGTTCAACTAGGAAATGATCCTAAAAAACGTTTTAGTGAATTTCTTAATGAACAGCAGTTTAAGACAATTGGTTTTGAAGCAGATTTTGTGACGGTAGCCCAATTAAACGAATGGCAAGAAAAATCGGAAACCATTAATTTTGTCAGCACAACTGATTGGGTGATGGATTTACGAGCAGTTAAAACTCCTTCTGAAATCATCAAAATTCGTCGTGCAGTGGCTTTGGCAGATGAAACAATCGAACATCTTTATAATTGGATTAAACCTGGCATGACGGAAAAAGAAGTGGCTTGGGAACTGGAAGTGTTTGTCCGTACGCATGGAGGGGATGGATTAGCCTTTCCGCCAATTGTTGCCGTCAACGAAAATAGCAGTAAACCTCATGCCAGTATTTCAGACCACCGAATCGAACTTGGCGATGTTGTCTTAATTGACATGGGATGTATTATTGATGGTTATAACTCTGATGTAACACGGACATTTTCACTTGGTGAACCCAAACATCCTGATTTCCTGAAAATTTGGGATTTAGTTCATCATGCTAATCAAACTGCTGCAACAGGCATCAAAGCAGGCATGCTAAGTAAAGATGCCGATGCACTAGCACGAGATTTGATTGCATCTGCGGGATACGGAGACATGTTCGGGCATTCTTTAGGGCATGGTGTTGGAGCGAATGTGCATGAAAAACCAGCCCTTAGTTCTACCAAAGATTATCCGTTGGAAACAGGAAATGTTGTTACGATTGAGCCTGGTATTTATCTACAGGGTGAGTTTGGAGTACGATTAGAAGATATTGCTATCATAACACAAACAGGTGTTCAGGTTTTAACGAGCGTCCGTAAGATAGCAATTTTAGATAAGTAGCCGCAAATTCCAATTATGAGGCTACGTGTTTGGTTTTCACGGCTACTAAACTTCCAATTTCCAGGTTTACGTCAACTACCCACCGAGCCTAACGGCATCGGTGGGCTTGCAGGAAGAAGGATAGAGAAGAGAGGATAGAGGAAGAAAAAACCTCAATCCTCAAATTTCAATCCTTGATAGCGAGCCCAGGTTGATTAGCTTCAGCCACCAATCTACGGATTGATGGGGAACTACGTTAGCTAGGAATATATAGGCACTACGGGATTAGCCGAGTCCCGTACCCTGCGAGCGTGACTAAACATCGCTGAGGGGTAGGCGAAGTGGAGCGTGGTAAAACCCTAGCTAACATTAGCGACGGCAACCACTTTATTAATTATTAATTGTTAATGGAGGTCAGTATCAAATCGCTGACAAAAAAAGAAAATGAAAGTCTTTGTATTAGATAATCAACCCGTGGCGTTGGGAATTGACGCAGGCTACAAAACCATCGGCTACTCTGCCGTGAGTGATAAAGGCGAGTTAATCGGTGGAGCAGTAGAATTGTTCAAAGGACAATCGGAACGTTTGAAAGAGCGTGCCATGTATCGTAGGAATAGAAGGAGCCGCCAGCGGTATCGTCCGCCACGATTTAACAACCGTGTCAAATCAAAAAAGCCAGGTTGGTTAGCACCTTCTATCAAGCACAAACTAGATACGCATATCAAACTGGTGAAAAAAATGAAGGCAATATTGCCAATCACAAAAGTTGTCATAGGAGTGGCAAACTTTGATATACAGGCAATTAAGAACCCTGACATATCAGGAGTAGAGTATCAACAAGGTGAGCAGTTGGGGTTTTGGAATGTGAGAAAATACGTACTGCACAGGGACCATCACCAGTGCCAAAATCCTGCTTGTCAGAATAGAGCAAAGGAAAAAGTGCTAGAGGTTCACCATCTAGGCTATTGGAAGCAAGACCGAAGCAACAGACCGAGCAACCTCATCACCCTTTGCACCAGATGCCATGTGGCAGAAAATCATCAGCCTGGTGGTTTGCTGTATGGCTGGCAACCAAAACTGAAGTCATTTAAGCCTGAAACGTTCATGTCAATAGTTAGGTGGCGGCTGGTGAATACATTGCAATGCAATCACACCTACGGTTTCATAACACAAAACAATCGTATCAAATTAGGACTAGAGAAGTCGCACCATAACGATGCCTTTGTGATAGCAGGTGGAACAAGTCAAGCAAGAATCCCTCCCACCAATTGGGAGATACTACGTCATCACAATCGAGGGAGGGAGAAATTTTACGATGCGGTGTACATTGATACCCGCACAGGTGAAAAGGCAAAGGGAGCCGAGTTGAATTGTGGTCGGCGAAAACGCAATCGCAATTTGAACGGTGAAAATTTGCGGAAGTATCGCGGGCAGAAGGTACGCAAAGGTAGGCGTTCAATTAGGCGGCAAGACTATGCATTACAATCGGGAGATGTGGTGTTGTTTGAAGGAGTGAAGCGGCTAGTAAAAGGAGTGTTTAATTATGGCAAGTGGGTCAGGTTAGGCAATCCTGGTGGCAAAGCAATATCAGCTTCTATTAAGAAGGTTACACCATTGAAGAAGCGAAAAGGATTGGTAATAGTAATATGAATTTAGAGAAAAATCAAACGGTGGTAATTCATCCCACCGAGCCTGATGGCATCGGTGGGTTTTCTTACCTCGCTTTACATAAAAAATTTTTATGTAAACTTGTGTTAAATTCAAACTTATGGTAGAATGGAATGAATAAAGTAGTTGCCTACAATTGCCGGCTGTAAGGTATCTACCTACATTTAAAGTCTTGTCGAAAAATTCATATTGTTACAGGAGTGTGCTATGGATAATTCTCGTATCCAAACTATTGGTATAGGTGTTTTAGTCTTTGTTGTTGGTTTAGTAATAGGATTAACTTACGCATGGCGGATTAATCCAAGTACTTACGCAGGTGGGGCTTATCCCCCAGAATGGAATAACCGATTTCAGGAGATTTATGTTGAATCGATTGCGGAGTCATACACCGTTAATCATGACATTGTGGAAGCTTCAGCACGATTGGGAGCCTTCAATAATGTTGAGAAGGTTCGCTTATTAGCGATTGCAAATAATCATGTTGGAAGTATAGACCCAGGTAGAGCAGATGCAATTGCTCAGTTTGCAGTTGCCTTACGTGTCCAGGAGGGTTGGACAGATGATGAAGTTATAGCAGGTTTGAGTACAGGTAATGCCTCAAGCGGATTTTCAGATGTGTTAGGGTTTGGGATAGAGACTGAACCCACTGAACCTGGTGTAGAGCCTGTCGTACCTGTTGAGCCAGGTGAGGCATCGCCTTCTTTTTGGCAACGTTGGGGGAAAGTGATAACTTACATTGCCCTCTTTTTCGTATTGGTGATAATTGCAGCGGTTGTTCTTTTGGTACTGTCGCGTATTCGTCCCAAACACCAACCTAGGTGGAAGAAACCCGATGTTGAGGAGGAAATAGATGAAGAAACGGGTGTTGAGTTAACACCACTTAGACAATGGAGCGGCACGTATACGCTAGGTAGTGATTACTACGATGAGTCGTTTGCCCTCGAAACCGAAGAAGGAGATTTTCTTGGTGAGGCAGGCATGGGAATTTTAGATGATTTCTCCAGTGGCTCATCTCCCAAACGTGTATTGGCTATGGATGTGTGGATTTTTGACAAAACTGATGTGAAAACCATCTCCACCCCAGTTATGAGTGAGTTTACTTATAATGATGAACTCTTCAGAGAAAAGATTAACCCTGAATCAACTCCCATACTGGCACAAGAAGGGTTTGAATTTGAAGTGAAAGCATCAGCTTTGTTCATGAAAGGAACAATTGATGAGGTAGTTTACGGTGAAGAAGCACCACCAAACAGTTATTTCGAGTCGATTAAAGTAACACTTACTGCCTACCTTAATCCGACAGTTGATATATCAGGTACAATGGACCTTCCTGATCACATGAAGAGTGCGAATGTAACACCTCCAGAAATATAAATATAGGAATTGTAAAATCATTGCCAGACCTAGCAGGTTTCACTGCTTGCCCAGACCTGACAGGTTTTTAGAAATCTGTCAGGTCTAAAGTCTCACTACTTGTGAAATCACTTATATATTTTACCAGCAAAATTGATTCGCAATTATGGTTATTATTTGTCCTTTCCATTTTTGTTTGGGTTCCACTGTTACAGCCTGCTTATTTTTTCAATGCCCATGACAGCCAACACAGTATTTTCTATCTGGTAGAATTTGACCAAACTTGGCGAGATGGGTATCTTTGGCCCCGTTGGAGTCCCGATTTTGCCTTTGGTTACGGTTACCCTCTGTTTAATATCTATGCCCCGCTTGCCATTTATTTCGCCGAAATTATACATTTACTTGGGGCGAGCATGGTATCATCTATCAAAACAGTTTACGTGTTTGCTACCATTGGCTCGGGACTGACAATGTATGGTTTTGTACAACGACTATTTGGCAAAAATGCAGGCTTACTAGCAGGGGTAGTTTACATGTATGCCCCCTTTCACCTAGTAGAAATTTATGTACGAAGTGCCTACGCCGAGTATGTTTCATTAGCCCTACTTCCTCTGGTGTTATGGATGTTTACGGAGCTAACTGCCCGCCCAAATATGCAACATCTAGCCTTAGCAGGAGGAAGTTATGGACTACTAGCCTTAACGCATCATACCTCATTTTTTACATTCACCCCATTTTTAATAATATATATCGTGGCATTAATCATCGGAAAAATAACAAAGGAGTCGCAAAGTTATACAAAGAATGCCGAAAGTACAACATTCATATGCCTTAAGGATGTTTTTTTATTAGCTGGTTTCAATTTGGGAGCAGGCATTTTAGGCATAGCATTAGCGGGTATTTATCTTGTGCCTGTTATCTTTGAACGTCAATACATTCAGGTTGAACAGTGGACAAGCGAAAGTTATACGTTTTGGCAACACTTTGTATACGGCTCACAATTTTTATCACCTTTTTGGGGTTATGGCTATGCTGGTATTGGTCTAGCTGATGATATGTCTTATCAAATTGGGATAGTAATTTATGGATTATTGGTATTTGCGTTTATTTGCCTTATCGGCATGCAGAATAAACATGTTCCACATTTTAAGATTTTTTTTGTAGCAGTTATTTTATCCATGTGGCTAATGACAGCTTATGCTGAAACATTTTGGCAAATCATCCCCATCACAGAGCTGATTCAATTTCCATGGCGATTGTTGATTATAACTACCCTCTGTGCCAGTGTAGTTATCGGAGCATTGGTAGCTACATTTTCCGATGAAATTAGTACGATTTTCCTACTCTGCATCATTACTCCATTGCAAGTCGCCACCGTTTTATCAGGTACGGCTCATGTAGAAACAATTCGACATGGGGGAGCATCTGATGAAATACATGTTATCAGCAACGGAGCCACTATACAATTTTTTACCTACAATTTTCCTGGTTGGCAAGTATTTTTAAATGGTGAGTTAATCCCTCATCATCCTGAACCACCTTATGGTTTAATTACGGTTGATATACCTTCGGGTGAGCATACGGTATTGTTAAAAATGGGAACAACATTACATCGTACTGTAGGTAGTATATTGAGCTTGGTCGCTCTGATAATGATTATCGGGTTAGTGAATCTCAATCCCCAGCCCTTCCCATGCTATGAGTGGGAGACTAAGATTCCCATCTCCCTGTGGTGGAAGGATAGGATGAGCTGAACATTTTCACAAAAAATGAACCCAACTTGCCAAAAATAACTTTCTATATTAGAATGCACACTTGTATTAGGAACTGTTGGTTATAGAAATATTCAATTCTAATCTAGTACCTAATACCTAAAAATATATTTATTACACAGTTGTTTTTCACAATGTAGTGAGGAGAAAACGATGACGATGAAAGCTCTGTTTGCAATTAAGGGTTATATCGAAGAAAACCTTTGTAAAGAACTAAATTTGCAAATGGTTCAAGTACCATTAATTGTAGACCGTGAAAGTGGCGTGAATGACATGCTCGACCGCGACGGTTCACGAACCCCCGTAGAATTTCCATGTGGGTTGGGACTTGAAAAACCAATTATAGCCCAAGTTGTACAGGCAGCCACAAAATGGAAACGTGTTGCTCTAAAGCAATTTGATTGTCAAGCAGGCGAAGGACTCTGCACAGACATGAAGGCAGTCCGTAAAGATTATTTCCTTGACCATGACCACAGTTCTTATGTAGACCAATGGGATTGGGAAAAGGTTATGACTATGGAAGAACGTAATTTAGATTACCTGATAGATACTGTGCAGAAAATATGGAAAGTCATTCGTGGGGCGGGCATGCTTGCTCAAGAAATGTTCCCACAACTCAAGAGTGACAAGTACCCAGATTTTCCCGAAGAATTGACCTTTTTGCATGCGGAAGATATTCTTGATATGTACCCCGACTTGCCACGCAAGCAACGGGAAACAAAAATAATTCAAAAGTATCCTGCTGTATTTATCATTGGTATTGGTTGGGTCCTTAAAGATGGCTATCCCCATGAAATGCGTGCGGCAGACTATGACGACTGGGTAACAGAAACTACCTCAAAAGATGGTCGTCCCATGCACGGATTGAACGGTGATATTCTCGTTTGGAACCCAGTCACCAAGCGACGACATGAGCTTACCTCAATGGGTATCCGCGTCACAAAGGAAACCCTTGTCGTTCAGATGAAAGAGGCAGATTTGGAAGAAAATTTGAAGCTACCATATCACCAAGCAATCTTAAATGATGAGATTCCACTCTCAATTGGTGGAGGTATCGGACAATCCAGAACGTACATGTACTTATTGCGAAAAGCACATCTTGGCGAAGTAAGCGTTACAGTTTGGCCACAACAGCTAAAAGATATATGTGCCAAAAAGAACATTTATGTTTTAGAGTAAGTTTTGAATCCTACAGTTCGTCTCGTTCCAATACCCTGTGTTGGAACGAGACAAGATTAGTTCATGAAACAATCAAAAGCATACTCTAACTATCAGATAACCACACAAATCTATGAGAGTGATACATCATTAGTTTATCAAGCTGAACATCAACAGAATAAGCAACTTGTTATCCTCAAAATGTTAAAAGATATATATCCCTCTCATGAGCAGATAGCTCGCTTTAAGCATGAATATGAAACCATGCTTAAGTTTGATTCGGCGGGGATTGTCAAGGTTTACCGCATGGAGCTGGTCGAACAACACTGGATGATGATTTTAGAGGATTTCGGTGGCGAATCGTTGGCAAAGTTGATGAAAACATCACCTGAAGTACAATCTTTCCAAAAAGGAAACTTGGCAGACTTCTTAAAATTGGCAATTACAATCGCCAAAATACTAGGAGAAATTCACCAACAGCATGTTATTCACAAAGATATAAACCCCGCTAACATCGTTTACAATCTCAATACTAGACAAATCAAAATTATTGACTTTGGCATTTCCACCGTTTTATCACAAGAAACACCGACATTTCTTAATCCAAATGTATTAGAAGGAACACTGTATTATATTTCCCCTGAACAAACGGGACGAATGAATCGAACCATTGATTATCGAACTGATTTTTATTCGTTGGGCGTTACTTTTTATGAACTGCTAACGGGACAACCACCCTTCATATCCGATAACCCCATGACATTAGTGCATGCTCACATTGCTAAGGAACCGGTATCAATTCAGGGATTAGGTGTTAGGAATCAGGGGTTAGGGGAAGATTGCGAAGCTCATGGCAAAAAATGCCGAAGACCGTTATCAGTCAGCTTATGGTTTGAAATATGACTTAGAACAATGTTTGACTATGCTGACCACACCCCAACCCCTTCCATACTTATGGGAGGGACACAAGACTCCCATACTATTGCAAGGGGATGAGCAGGGGGTGGGGTTCAAACTCGCCACCCACGACTTTTCAGGAAAATTTCATATTCCACAAAAGTTGTATGGTAGAAACATTGAACTACAAACGCTCATGCAGACATTTGAACGAGTCAGTACCCTCCCCCATGTAGTGGAGGAACAGGAGTGGGGTGAATTTCTCCTAATTAGCGGCTATTCTGGTGTTGGGAAAACTGCTTTAGTACATGAAATTCATAAACCTATCACAGCAAAGCATGGGCATTTCATCGCTGGGAAATTTGACCAATTTCATCGCAACATTCCCTATTATGCTTTCAGCGAAATGTTTAATGCCTTTTGTCAGTATATCTTGACTGAAAGTGATAAACAATTGGCACGCTGGAAAAAAATAATTCTAAAAGCAGTGGGCAATACGGGACAAGTGTTGATTGATATCATACCTAACTTGCAACTCATTATCGGACAACAACCTTCTGTCCCTCAACTTGGTGCCAAAGAAACTGAATATCGCGAAAATGAGGTCAGTGATTCACATCCCTTGATGCAGACTGTTGCCGCCCTTCACAAACAAGAGTCAAAAGTTACGATTTTACATTTAGAAAATCTTAGCCATGATGATGTAGGAAAATTAATTGCAGATACGTTAAATGTTACCACTGATGCTGTGTCATGTTTAACTGGTTTGGTGTATGAAAAAACACATGGAAACCCCTTCTTCGTTAGCGAATTTATGAAGTCCCTCTATCATGAGGAATTGCTTGCTTTTGATTTCTCAACTCAAACTTGGCTTTGGGACGTGGATAAGATTCGTAGTAAAGACCTAGCAAGCAATGTCGTTGATTTGATAGCGAATAAAATCCAAACATTACCCACACAAAGTCGGCAACTGCTACAGTTAGCGGCTTGCATTGGCAGCACATTTGATTTAGAAACATTATCGGTTATCAATAAAAACACCATATCGGATACATTTTCCATGCTATGGCAGACGATAACGGAAGGATTGATTGTCCCATTAGATGAGCGTTACCGTCTGATGGAAAATTTCGACGAAGAACAAGAACAATGCACAGCGTTGTGTCAAGCTCGTTTTAAGTTTCAACATAACCGTATTCAGCAAGCGGCTTACACCTTAATTCCCCATGACAAAAAAACGTCTGTTCATTTAGAAATTGGGCGATTGTTATTAGCAAACGTACCTGATAGTGATATGCCCGAACATGTTTTTGATATTGTCAATCAGTTGAACAAAGGGAAAAAATTAATTGACGACCATGACGAAAAAATGACCCTAGCTAAATTAAATCTGCAAGCTGGGAAACGTGCCAAAAATGGCACAGCCTATCAACCTGCCTTTGAGTATCTTGAGACTGGTATTAATTTGCTAGATGATAACAGTCGGCAAACAGAATATCAGCTTATTTACCAGTTGTATAAAGAAATAGGCGAAACGGTATTTTTAGCGGGAGATTCTGCTAATTCGGATATGTATCTTAATATCGCATTGGAACATGCCAATTCTAAGTTTGATGAGGCTCGTGTTTATACTATAAAAATCATACAATTTGCGGCACAAGGTAAATTTAAGGATGCGGTCGGCATAGGCACGACTGCCCTTCGCATGCTTGGCATGAACGTGCCTGATGCGGATGACCCTGTGGCAATAAAAAAATTGACTCAAATTGAAATGGCTTTGTATCAAAAAAACATGCAAAAATACTCTGTTGAAGATTTGTATCACCTGCCTTTGATGCAAGATGAAACCATGAAAATTTGTACCGAAACAATTGCCATAATGAGTGATTCGATTGCCATTCTTTTTCCACATTTACTCGGTTTTTATATCACAAATCTTGTTAATACGACGATTAAGTATGGACTTTCTAGGGTGTCTCCAGTTGGGTTTGTTTTCAATTCCATCGTTCAAGCAAGTGTATTTCATGATTTATCGAGTGCATATCGATTTATCGCATTAGCCTTAAAGACACATGAAGAACGGTTACGATATCGCAATATCGCCGCAAAAATTTACTATCTATACGGCAACTATGCTATCTTGAAGAAACACATCAAGGTAAGTATTGACTACTTCAAAAAAGCATATCAAACAGGATTTGAAGTCGGCGACATCGTTTATACCAACTATGCCTTATCAGGCTTGTCTCGATTTATCATCCCTCTTGATTTGGCGAAAGGTATCACAAATATCAAAAAAGCAATCGCATTTTACCAAAAAGATAACTACATCACAGCAATACTGTCAATCAGCATGATTATGGGATTTTGTTATTGCCTACAAGGAAAAACGACGGGAAAAACATGTTTTGATTATGATTCATTCAGTGAAAAAACATATATTGATGAAATGAAATCATCTGCTCCCACGGTGTTTGCCATATACACACAATACAAATTTCAGATATGTATCATCTTTCAAGATTATCAACAGGCTTTGCCGTTTGTGCATGAACGAAAAAAATGGATTGCTATTCGGGGAGGGGTAGATTTACTTTTCCGTTGTGATTATTATTTACTTACAGGAATAACAGTTTCGGCTCTGTACCCAATGGCAACCGATGCGGAGCGTGACGAATATCGACAGATTTTAGACGAATGTTTAGCCGAATATAAATTTTTAGCCGAGCAGTGTCCTGCTAATTTTGAGCATGGTTATTCTATCCTCCAAGCACAAAAAGCTCAACTTGAAAATCGATTATGGCAAGCAAGTGAATTTTATGATTCAGCCATCGAATCGGCTCAACGTCATGGTTTTCGTTTCCAAGAGGCAATAGCTTGTGAGTTAGCCGCTAAATTTTATTTGTCGCATGGACGAAATGAAATTGGGCAACTTTATTTAGGAAAGGCTCGTTATGCTTATAGCCTGTGGGGTGCAACTGGCAAAGTTCATGATTTGGAGGAGAAATATCCCAATCTTTTGGCATGGAAAGCATGGGCTGATAATGGTCGTCAATCCAGCTCTACGACAATTATTTCACCAACTACAACCTTTACTACCTCTACAATTTCATCGAGTCGTACGAGGGTAAATTCGGGGTTAGATTTAGCCTCGCTCATGAAATCGGCACATGCTTTGTCCCAAGAGATTATGCTAGATGAGTTGATAGTTACACTGATGGAAATTGCCATAGAAAATGTCGGTGCAGAGAGAGGCTGTATTCTTTTGCATGAAAACGAAAAGTGGTTTGTTGCAGCGTATATCACTACAAAAGGACATGAGATATTACTAGATTCGATTCCTTTGAGCGAGGCAACAAAAACCGAATCAGCCATGCTATCGGCGGCTGTTGTCAATTATGTTATCCATAGCCATAAGCATGTCATTTTACATAATGCCATCAGCGATGAACAGTTTAGGCATGATGCCTATATCATTGCCCACAAACCCAAATCGGTCTTGTGTGTTCCTCTCATAAACCGCGGCAAATTAACAGGCATGTTATATCTCGAAAATAATTTGACCATAGGAGCATTTACGCAAGACCGATTCCAAGTTCTAAATTTGTTATCTACTCAAGCAGCGATTGCCACCGAAAATGCTCGGCTTTATACCGATTTGCAGGCAAGTGAAAAAAAATATCGTACCATTTTCGAAGAGTCAAGGGACATAATTTTTATTAGTACTGTCGATGGGCAATTTTTGGATGTCAGCCCGACATGCTTTACTTTGTTAGGTTATACCAGTGAAGAATTGTTAGAAATGAATGCTGTTGAGATATATGCTAATCCTGACACTCGCTTACAATTTCAAAAGGAAATGACCGAAAAGCATAGCATTAGGGATTTTGAATTTCAGGCAAAACGGAAGGATGAAAAGGTGATAGAAGTGGCGATAACTGCTACGTTACGTCACAATGCTGATGGGACAATATTAGGTTATCAAGGCTTGATTCGTGATATTACCTCGCAAAAGCAGGCTGAACATGAACGTCTAAAATTGACAGGACTGAAGCGTGAGTTGGATGTTGCACATGAGATGCAAATTTCGTTGCTACATCCCCCCAAACCAAATTGGCACGACTTAGATGTGATTTGTTATACGGCTCCCGCTCGTGAAGTTGGTGGGGATTTCTATGCATATAGTCGTAGCCAAAATAAAAAGGTGTTGTTTAGCAAGTATATCCTTGCCATAGGAGATGTATCAGGCAAAGGTGTGTCAGCGGCATTAATTATGGCAACGAGCCTGTCCCGCTTGGAAGCCTCCCTTTCGGCGAATTTATCACCAGAGGAACGATTGATTTATTTGGATAAGGCACTCACCCCGTATACCAAACCACGTCATCAGAACTGTGCTTTGTGTTACGTGGAAATTATAGGGGTTAATACACAACATCCTTTTGCTAAGATTGTCAATGCAGGTTGTATTCCACCTTATATCAAGCGAACTGATGGTAGCGTGGAATGGCCTGATGTAGGGGGGTTTGCTTTGGGGCAGGAGATTGGGTCACAATTTGGCTACAATGAAGTGCGTGTCAAATTAAAAAAGGGAGACATGGTTATTCTGACCAGTGATGGTGTAGCTGAAGCAAATAATGCTAATCGTGACCTTTTTGGATTTGACCGTCTCGAGGATATAATAAAAAACGCTCCAATTACTGATGCTCAAGGTATGCTTGATTTTATATTAGCGGAAATCAATGTTTTTGTCGGCTCTGCCGAACCTCATGATGATTTGACCATTGTGATAGCTCAAGTTTAGGACGATTAAGTTAGAAATTCATTCCTTAACCTCAAAAACGCGAAACCCTTGATTGCCAAAACAATAAATCACAAACTGCGATATTCGGGCTTTGGGATATTCCTCTTTCAAGCCCTCCACGTAACCAGCGATTTGTTTGAGGTCTTCAGTTTGCAATTCAAAATCGGCAATTGTTGTCTTGAATTTTTTAAATTCTCTATTGGAATAATATTTGAACTCTATCACCCACCGCATGCCCGCAAATTTCTCATGATACTTCCCCACAAATTCTAAATCGCTTTGTCCTTGTGGATATGACCGCTCCAAATGCCAAATAAACCATTGTGATAAAAAGTCACTGCACAATTTGTAAAATGTAGTGCGATAAAAGTTCTCGTTCATCTTTTGGAAAATCGCCGTGGGCAATTGCGACACATATTCCTGCCAATAGTTGGCAAACAGTTTTTCTAAATTCGGCTGATTAAGGAATGATTGCATCATGTCGCTATAGCGGGAAGTAATATCAATATTGTGAATTTCATTGAAATACTCCACAAAGATATGTCGCATGTTCATATTTGGCAGGCATAGATTAAAATGATCTTTGCGAGTCAACATGCCCAAATAGAAGAAGGAAATAGGAAAGAAATCAGGCTTAAAAAATCGAGACACATTGAACTTGGTGGTCAACAAGAAATCACTGAAAAAAATTTTATTGTCAGTGGTCAATTGATCGACGAATGATTTGGTAATGGTCGGATTAGAACCCGTTAAGCGTCGAATCCATAACAGGTCAGTGCGTAAGTTCGAATCGGTCAGAAATTTGGGGAACTCTCGATAGTTGGTAAACCATTGCAAAAAATACATAAGAATGGTTGAATTGTACACAGGTTCACTATCATGATTTACAAAGTGATAACCATTGTAATGGTTTTTGATAATAGATAAAACTTCATTACGTGTTTCGGGGTCAAATTGATAATCGTGGTAAATTTCATCAAGCAATGTCTCCACTTCGCTTTGAGTGAAACCAAGCATGGCTTCAAATGCAGGGGTGAGAGTAAGGTAGAGGGCAACGTTAAATGCTGAAGCTAAATCTTCCATCGACATCGGCAAAATGCCAGTGATGAATACATTGGTTACTGCCCCAATTCCCCGTCCTGATTTAATGACCTTGAAGAACGTTTTGAGAAAACTCCCCGCCCCAGTCAACTCATTATACAATTTGTCCTTTTGTTTGATAATAAGTTGGTTGGCGAAATTATCATATTCATCAATGATGATATACATGGGGGGTAATTTCTTAACTCGTATGTAGCGTGTTAATTTACTTAAATTATCGGAAACAGCATCATTTTCTTTAACTTCGGGCATGTCAGCTAAAAGATGAGCATATTCAGTTCGTAAAAATGAAAGAGCTGAATTGCAATAGTTTTTAAAGCTACGCTCAATATCATGAATGGTCGAACTGACATCAATGCTAGAGAAATCTAACAACAACACGATATACTTATTTTGATTGCCAGTCAGATTTTGTCCAATCCATGTATGCCCGAAAAATTCTTCAAAGCGGTCGGCATAATTGACATCATAATAATATTTCAGCATGGAACAAAACAATGATTTACCAAACCGTCGCGGTCGCAAAAAAACCGCATTACTTACTCTCTCAAGTTTAGCAATATATTCTGTCTTATCCACAAAATAACCATTTTTGTGGATAATGTTGGCATAATCTGCCTCACCGTATAAAATTTGTTTTTTCATAATTAATTACTCCCTTATTAATTTCATATTAAGGTACAGTATATCGTATCACAATCATGACATTTTGCCAAATTATATAGAATGGTATCGAATCGAAATATCCGATTATTCATTAGAGGTAATAAGATTGAATTTTTGCGGATACCATGCTATAGTATGGAAAGAACTTTTTTGGGTTCATGAAACAAGAGGATAAATTTAATGTTTCGTCAATATTTATGCATTACCATCTTAGCTATGGTTATAAGTTTATATTTTTCTGGTCTGACTCAGGCTCAGTATCCTGTATTGCGTTTTGAGCATGTTTCTACTGAAGATGGGCTTTCAGATGAAGATGTTACCGCTATCATGCAAGATAATCGAGGATTCATGTGGTTTGGTACACAGGATGGGCTGAATCGCTATGATGGCTATGAAATTATAACTTTTAAGTTCGACCCCGACAATTTCCATTCTCTGTCCAATAATTGGATTACTACCCTTCATCAAGATACGTCAGGTATGATTTGGATTGGCACAAAGGATGGTGGTTTAAATACCTTTGACCCCATCACTGAAAAATTCACCCGTTATCAAGATAACCCTGATAACCCCAACAGTTTTGATGTGAGTACGATTTATGATATTTACCAGGATACAGATGAGATAATTTGGTTTGCTACTAACAAAGGCTTAACTGCCATGTCGTTATCCAATCCGATAAACATTAATCATTTCAGTATTGATGATTATGATGCGGATATAACAGCCATGATTGAAGACCATTTAGGCATGTTTTGGTTAGCGACAAAAAAAGGTGTGTTTACGTTTGACAGGCAAACAGAAACGTTCATGCTCACGAAAATAAAAGACTCAGATGCTTCAATGATGAACATGAGGGAAGTCAAATCAATTTGCGAAGATAGCAACAATATCATAAGGGTTTCCATGTCAAGCGGATATTTTATGAGATTTGATAGAAAGACAAACACTTTTACTTCTTTCACGAATGGTGAATATGGCTCAACTATCAGTACTGCGTATGAAGATAGCAACGGTACACTTTGGCTGGGCTCATTAAAAGATGGTCTTGGTAAATTTGATATAGATACAGAAGAAATTATTACAAACTATGAGCATGACCCAACAAATTCCACTAGCTTAAGTGATAATGCTGTTACTGCAATTTATGAGGATAGAGGTGGCATACTTTGGGTTGGGACAAGGGAAGGGGTGAACAAATTTAATCCTGCTACGACGGCTTTTAATCATTATCGCTACATACCAGGCAAACCTAGCTTAAATCGTGGCAGTGTGTTGTCAATCTATGAAGATAGTAAGGGCATGGTCTGGATTGGCACTGACCAAGGGCTTAGCCGTTTTGACCATGATAACTTAAAATTTACTCTGTTCATCAATAAGTTAAATGAGCCAACGACATTAAGCCAAAATCTTGTAAGTGCCATTTATGAAGATAAGTCAAACACATTGTGGATTGGGACGGGACATGGCTTAAATAAATTTGACTCCGAAACGGAAACATTTACTGCTTATTATCATGACCCTGAAAATCCAAATAGCCTTAGTAACGATTCCATCACTGCTATCTACGAGGATAACAAAGGCATGTTATGGCTAGGAACTATCGCAGGCTTAAATAAATTTGACCGTTCATCTGAAACTTTCACCCGTTATCTGCATGACCCAGATAATGACGAGAGTTTAAGTGATGATAGGGTGACTGTTATTTACAAAGATAGCAATGATAGTTTGTGGATTGGCACTGAAAACGGCTTAAACGAATTTGACCTTGAAGACAATGATATCATCCGCTATCAACATAATTCCAAAAATCCCGCATCTTTATCAAATAACCATATCACAAGTATTTATGAGGATGATGATGAATACGTGTGGATTGGCACGCAAGGGGGAGGATTAAATAAATGCATGCGTCTAGGAAACATATTCATCCATTATCGCCAAAAGGATGGGCTTGCTAGTGATACGGTGTATGGCATTTTAGGCGGCGGTCATGGAAATTTATGGCTAAGTAGTGACAAAGGGCTGACCAATTTTAATCTTGAAGAAGGTACTTATGAAACATATCATGCTGTTGACGGTCTGCAAGGCGATGAATTTTATGCGGGTGCTTATCATCAAAATGAAAGAGGCAAACTGTTTTTTGGTGGAGTTAATGGCTTTAACATGTTCCATCCCGATGAGATAGAAAAGAACATGCATGCCCCTGAAACGGCACTACTTGTATTTAAGTCACTGAATCAGGATGAGAAATGGGATTTTTTCAGCACGTTTCCTACAGATAATTTGATTATACATCATGGAAGTCATTTTGTCCATTTTACTTTTGTTGGTTTGGATTATGCCAATTCTGCTGAAAATCAATATCAATATAAACTAGAAGGACGCGACAGCAAATGGATGGATGTCGAAGGTGAAGGACGAGGAGCTTCCTTTGCTAGTTTGGATGGTGGACAATATATCTTTCATGTGCGAGCAAGTAATAACGATGGGATGTGGAATGAAGAAGGTTTGGCAATACCTTTCACAGTTACAACACCATTTTATAAGACATGGTTTGCGTATGGCTTATATCTCATGATGGCGATGGGACTTGCTTATGGCTTGCACCGCATGCGGCTACACAAACAAGAGACAGAATTAAAACGTGAACGCGTCGTTGCCAACCGTTTGCGACAGCTTGACAAGCTCAAAGACGAATTTCTGGCGAACACATCGCATGAATTACGCACCCCAATCAATGGCATGGTCGGCATTGCCGAGTCCTTAATCGACGGTGCTACTGGTGAATTACAGCAAGAAACGGTGGTTAACTTACGCATGATTATGACCAGTGGTTGGCGGTTGACAAATTTGGTAAATGATTTACTAGATTTTTCCAAATTAAAACATAAGAACCTTGAATTAAGCATGAGACCAATTGGGTTACGGTCGCTTACCAATGTGGTTTTATCTTTGTCCAAACCACTTGTCGCACGTCGAAATATCGAACTAATCAATAATATTAACCCTGAAACTCCTTTTGTCATGGCTGATGAAAATCGCACCCAACAAATCATGTACAATCTTGTTGGTAATGCCATCAAATTTACCCAAGAAGGTAGGATAGAAATTTCGGCGGAAGTTGTGGATAATGCAGGAAATAAATTTGTGGCGGTGACGGTGTCGGATACGGGCATCGGCATCCCCGAAGATAGGCTCGACCGTATCTTTGAGTCATTTGAGCAGGTGGATGGTTCAATTGAACGAAAATATGGCGGAACAGGAATCGGCTTGACGATTACCAAACAATTAGTTGAGTTGCATGGCGGAGATGTTTCAGCTACATCACAAGTCGGCGAAGGTTCTCAATTTACTTTTACTTTACCATTAACGCAAATCGAGGAACACAAAAGCTTAAGCTCTGACATGCCTGATGAAACAAACGGTCATGATGTGCCTGCTAAAAATATAATCCCACTCAACGACATAACTGATATCCATCATCATAGTGAAGAAATCTCCGATAAATTAAGCGTCTCACCATCAGTATCAGGCATGATTAATGTATTAGTAGTTGATGACGAACCCGTCAACTTACAAGTATTAATCAATTATCTTTCCACCCACAATTACAACATTACTCAAGCAACAGATGGTCCCGATGCCTTAGATGCTGTTGAAAATGGAAAGAAATTTGATATAATTTTGCTAGACATAATGATGCCTCGAATGTCAGGTTATGAAGTCTGTCGCCGCATACGCGAAATGTATCCTTCGCATGAAACGCCTATCCTCATGCTGACCGCTAAAAATCAGGTCACTGACCTAGTAGAAGCATTTAGTGTAGGGGCAAATGATTATCTGATCAAGCCAATATCAAAGCACGAGTTATTAGCTCGCATCCAAACTCATATCCGTTTGGCAAAAATTAACATCGCTTATGAGCGATTTGTGCCGTATGAATTTTTACGCTTTCTAAAAAAAGAAAGCATTGTAGATGTCAAATTGGGCGACCATGTCAGCAAGGAAATGGCGGTCATGTTCTCTGATATTCGAGGCTTCACCACTCTGTCCGAATCCATGACCCCGCAAGAAAACTTCGATTTTGTCAACAGTTACTTGCGAGAGGTCAGCCCGACCATTCGTGATAATAGCGGTTTTATCGTCAAATATTTAGGCGATGGCATGATGGCAATTTTCCCAGATGGTGCTGATTCGGCTATTCAAGCTGGCATTGCCAAATGGGAACATGATGTTTGGCATGGTCGGCGAGGAAGGACGCATGCAAGGGGATGCCTTTTCGGATGATGTCAACTTGACAGCACGTTTGGAAAGCCTGACTAAATTTTATGGCGTGTCGCTGGTTATCAGTGCCGAAATTTTAAGCCATCTTAGCGACCCGACGATATATCACATCCGTTTCCTAGATAAAGTGCAGGTAAAAGGACGAACTGAACCCATCTCGATTTTCGAGGTATTGGATGGTGAACCCAAACATGTTATGAATCTCAAACTTGCCACGCGTGACGAATTTGAACTCGGCGTTTTTTCTATCCAAAGCCAAGATTTTGCCGAAGCAAGAGAACATTTTGAACATGTCCTAGCCATTAATCCTAATGACAAAGCTACACTTATGTACATGGAACGGGTTGACCGTTTTATCGAGCATGGTATCCCGATAGATTGGGATGGTGTTGTGGCATGGACGGCGAAGTGAGACTAGGCTTTTTCATAAGTCGAATTTAATTTTGCCAAAATATAACTGTGGTGGTATCATTGGGCTAGAAAATTACATCTATATTTATGTTTACGAAGGAGTAAAGATGAAAATAAATTACACTACATTGTCTGCTGATAATGAAGAATTACAATCTTATTTTGATAAAGCTATTGAAACTGTGAAACCAAAATGGCTTGGTAAAGAACATGCCATGTGGATTAATGGTGAGTCTGTTTATTCTGATGAGAAACTTGACGATTTCAGCCCGATTGATACCAATATGAAACTTGGTACATTCCAAAAGGGTACTGCTGACCAGGCAAATGATGCCATAGATGCTGCTAAAGCTGCTAAGGTAATATGGCGACAAACTGACTGGAAAGAACGAGTAGCAAAAATTCGTGCTGTTGCTCAAACGATGAGTGACCGATTGTTTGAGATAAGTACGGTACTCGTTATGGAAGTGGGTAAAAGCCGTATGGAAGCGTTGGCTGAAACACAAGAAACTATTGACTTGTTGAAATATTATGCTGACGACATGGATAAAAATACGGGCTATATCAAGGAACTTGGTAAGCTCAATCCTGATGACCCAAAGGAACAAAATTTTAGCTACCTGCAACCTTATGGGGTATGGGTAGTCATTTCACCTTTTAACTTTCCTCTTGCCTTAGCATCTGCCCCAATTGCAGCCGCTTTAGTCACAGGAAATACAGTTGTTTTTAAGGGTTCAAGTGACACTCCTTTTGTCAGCCAAGCTATCACAGATGTCTTTACATCGGCTGATTTGCCAAAGGGTGTTTTTAATCATGTCATGGGTCCTGGTAGAACGGCAGGGCAGGCATTGTTAGATAATCCTAATGTCAATGGTTGGACATTCACTGGGTCTTATGATCTTGGCATGAAGGTTTTGCGTAATGCGACTAATGGTTCTTATCCAAGACCGACCATTATCGAAATGGGCGGTAAAAATCCAGCGATTATTAGCTCGACAGCTGATTTAGACAAAGCAGTGTCGGGTGTATACAGAGCGGCATTTGGCATGAATGGGCAAAAATGTTCGGCTTGCTCACGCGTCTATGTTCATAAAGATGTGTATGATGCATTTAAGGAAAAATTAATTGCCGTTACAGCCGCTCTCAAAATTGGTGACCCGTTGGAGCGAAGCACATTTATGGGACCTATTATCCATAAAACTGCACTAGGCGAATACAAAGAGTTCACCGAAATGGCAGGTAAAGATGGGCGACTGGTTTATGGGGGTAATATCCTAACCGAAGGCGATTTTGTTAATGGATTCTACTGTGAGCCTGCTATCGTTGAAGGATTGCCTGAAGACCATCTTCTGGTTAAAAAGGAACTCTTCCTGCCGATTCTGCATATTGCTAAAGTAGACAGTAATGAAGAAGCTATGAAATTTGCAAATGATACCGATTATGGACTGACGGCTGGATTCTTCGGTGAAGAAATCGAGTGGTTCTTTGATAATATCGAAGCAGGTACTACGTATGCTAACCGTGAAGGTGGAGCGACTACTGGTGCATGGCCTGGAGTGCAGGTCTTTGGTGGTTGGAAAGGAAGCGGTGCTAGTGGTAAAGGGATTGGTGGTTTTTATACCCTACCACTTTACATGCACGAACAAAGCCGCACAATTATTGGATAGAATCCGAGCCTAACGGCATCGCTGGGCTTGCTTACACAAGCCCAGTTTGACTAGCTTTAGCCACCATAACAGGATTTAGGAAAGGGGTCGCGTCATAAGTGTTAAAGGAAGTGTGATAGTGAATTTAGTTCCTACCCCTACCTCACTCTCGCAACTAATGGTGCCACCGAGTTTTTGTGTCACCAAATTATAAACAATGTGTAGCCCTAAGCCTGTTCCACCCTGATTGCGGGCTGTGGTAAAGAAGGGGTCGAAAATCTTTTTTAGATTGGCTTCAGGAATACCACAACCATCGTCTGCATACACAATAACGACTTGACCATTTTGCTGTTCTAATTCAATTGTCAAATTTCCTTTATGAATTTCAGGATAGGCATGATTAATTGAATTGACAATTAAGTTAGTGATAACTTGGGAAATGGCTCCTGCAAAACTCTTCATGGTGATGGTGTCGTCGCCTTTGATAGAAACGATTAATGAGGTATATTTGAGTTGAGGATTTAAGCTAATCAGAACTTCCTCAAGGTATGCCTTCACTTGGAATGTCCGTTTGTTCAGGTCAGACTGGTCAACAGCGACTAGCTTAAAACTTTGTATCAACTCACCAGCTCGTTGCAGATTGGTTAAAATGGAATTGCTGACTTGAGTTGCGGTCTCAAAATATTCTTTCAAGTCCGAGCCACGCAATTGCTTTTTGTAATAGGTATCTACCACCTGTTTTGTCTCATCGGCTAAGACCGAAGCGGCTGTAATTCCAACTCCAAGCGGGGTGTTGATTTCATGAGCCACACCAGCCACTAATCCACCGAGTGCCGCCATCTTTTCAGATTCGACCAATTGTGCTTGGGTTGCCTGTAAGTTTTCCAAAGCCTGTCGCAATTCTTTTGTTCGTTGGTCAACCAAATCTTCTAAATGACGATACACCATAGCATTATCCAACGAAATCGCTATTTGAATTGACAGCACTTGTAGCAATTCGGTTCGTTCAGGTGTAAAAACATGCGTGCTAAGATTGTTCTCCAAGTACAAAATTCCTCGAACTTTGCCTTGATTGACCAAAGGCATGCCCAACAGTGATTTGGTTTGCTGTTCGACAATGTAGGGTGTACTGCCAAACTGACTATTTTGTACGGCATCATCGAGGACAACACTTTGCTTACTACGGATGATATAATTGACAACTTCGGCTGAAACGTCGAGTTTTGCTAGATTTTCATGCTGGCTGAAATCTAGCGGTATCTCTTGCAAAACCTGTACGGAATTGATATCAGCTTTTGCTTGGAGATACCATCGCTTATCTTGGCGAAGAATGAGAATCCCATGCTCGGCACCCGCACTTTGAATAACCATCTTCATGAGATTTGTCAGGAGTTTGCTCAAGTCAATTTCGCTAAAAATAACCTGCGAAGCTTTTACCACAGCCTCGATGTCCAACATGCTGAAACTACGAGTAACGTTAGCTCGTCGAGTCGTTGTCCAAGTGGTATTTGTCATGCTTTTCTTCGGACGTGATTCGGCAAATTTTGCTAACAGAGTCGGGTATTGTTCGGCTAACATGTCCACTTTAGCTTTAGCACCCCATAATTGATAGGCATAATGAGCTTCTTTCATGTACACAGCCGCAACCGTTTCCATGCCTTTGCTCAGGTAAAACTTAGCCGCCAATTCATTGCCTACAGCTTGATTGTTGATATAGCCGTTTGCTTTCGCTGATTCGATGCCTTGTTCGTACAGCGTCATGGCTTGACTATCTTTGCCTTGAATACGACATTTTTCAGCTTCAACCAACAGATATTTATGCAGGAAATTTTGTGGATAGCCATCTGCCCAAGCCTTAATTTCCTCATGATATTTTTCGATAATAGCCCAATATTCTGTTTGTTCTTCAGGAGTGGCATCGGGATAAACTGTTGCTAAAGTCAAGCAAGCAAAGAAATACGCATCGGGGATTTTTGCCGAACCTGGCATGGTGGTCACGGTTAATGTTACCATGTCCAACTTTGCCAATGCCTCATAATAATGACCGAACAGGTAGAGGCTTCGTAGCTTGGGGAAATAAAACCATCCCAAGACTAATGGGGCTTCTTTGAACATGTCCAAAAACGCCGATTCGTCGAATGACTCGGTGCTGTATGTATCCGTATCATGGGTAAGTCCAAGTAAATTCTGCACGGCACAAAAACAACCTGGCTGATAAAATGCTCCAAGTGTGGCAGTGTTGGTCCGACTTAATAACGAAAAGAGTTGTTGGGATTCTTGATATGTTTTCGTTAGGTCATGCCCGTACATCAAACGGTCACTGGTCAAATAGATGGCGTTATAACTTGCATAAATAAAGTCTCCACTTTCGAAACAAAACTGGTTTGATTTGAGATAGTAATCAATACTATTGCTCAATGGCTCCTGCCAATAGCTGACCGTCGCCCCAAACAAATAATACACCTTACCACGAACGCTTGCGTTGTCGAATTTATCCGAGAGAGCCACAGCCATTTTGCCGAATTGATAGCCTGTTTGATAATCGCCGATAATGCCGCAAGCGACAAAACCATAATTGACATAGCCGAATGAGGAAATATCACTATTGCCATATTCTAGGGAAAGATTGGTCATCTTAACCGAACTCCAGCCGACCAAAGTTTGGTTTGCACTTAGATAAGCACTAATCCAAACCCCCATGAGCAAGTGCATGGTCGCTTGATGTTCAGACGATGTCATTTCGGGCAAATCCAGCAAATCGGCGATAACTCTATCGCCTAGTAACACCTGAACTTTCCCCAATTCCTCGCCTAAAAGTGATTGTTGTCCTTCGGCGGATTCGGGAACGTCAATACCAAGCAAGGCTAATCCAGCCATTTCGGCATGTAGTGCATCAAGATATTTTCCTTGCAGTTGATACTGTTCCATTTGAACGAAATAGACCTGAATTTTGTCCAAGTTACTTTCGGCATGAGCTAACAATGTGGGATACAAGGCATCTGCTTGCTCAAAGTCACCTGTAAGGAATGCACTTTCAGCTAATGCCTTATACACATCAAACGTCAATCGATAATGTGTCTGCATGTCTGAAGACAATAATTCTTTCGCCGATGTGAGATATTTCACTGCAGGTTGATATGCCAAAGCCGATTTTGCTTTTAAGCCTGCCTTGAGATTTAAGCCTGCCAATGTATATTTTTCCTCATCATCGCTCATTAAAGCCTGTCCTTCATTCAGATGATTGACAATATCAAAAATGTGTTCATCAACCGTATTTGATGATTTCGTATCAGCAAAAAGCAACCGACCAATTTTGAGATGAACCTGCTTCTTATCCTCTTCGCTGATGAGGATATAAGCTGATTGTTGGATACGGTCATGGCGGAATCGATAATGACGATATAACAAGGGCGATTCGACATCTGTCGCATCTGCGGATTCCAATGCCGAAATGGGTTGGATAAGATTTCCTCGAATAGCAGGCATGAGGATGGGATAAATTTCGGTTATTGCCTGCCCTTGAATGATTGACAAGGTATCCATGTCAAACTCATTTCCCATGCAAGCTGCCAGCCGCAAAAGTTGTTGAGTTTCAGATGGCAATTTTTGTAGCCGACCAATCATCAAATTCACCACATTATCGGTGATGTTCATGGCTTTGATTTGACTCAAATCCCATTGCCAAGCGGGATGCCCGTTATCTGTCCGAAATACGAAACCGTTTTCTTGATAAACTGTCTCTAAAAATTCGTTGACGAAGAATGGATTACCTCTCGTTTTTTCCATGATTTGATTTGTCAAAGGTAATACATGTTGCGGAGGATGATGAAGTGTGTCAGCAATCAAGTTTGTAACATGATTTTTTTCAAGAGGCATGACAATAATTTGCGGCATGGTAATGTTTGCATTTCGCAATTTGTCGAGGGTCATGATTAAGGGGTGCATGTCATCAACCTCGTTATCACGATATGCCCCGATTAGCAAAAAGTGGTGCGTAGTTTCGTCCATCATCATCAATTCAATCAAATTTAATGAAGCCGCGTCTACCCATTGCAAATCGTCTAGGAAAATGACCAACGGGTGCGATGATTGACAAAAGACATGCAGGAAATTTTGGAAAACGAGATTAAATCGGTTTTGGGATTCCGTCGCATTGAGAGGAGTAACAGGTAGTTGTTCACCGATAATCAAGGTTAATTCGGGAATAACATCGACTATAACTTGTCCGTTTGGACCCAATGCCATTAATAATTCCTTTCGCCAACGTTCAAGTTTTGCTTCACTTTCGGTTAAAAGTTGCTGTACCAAATCTTGAAAGGCGGCAGCGATTGCTTTGTAGGGAATATTTCGTTGTAATTGGTCAAATTTTCCCGAAATGAAATAACCTCGTTTTTCGGCAATTGGTTTATGAATTTCGACAACTAACGACGATTTACCAATTCCCGAATAGCCACTAACGAGCATTAATGCCTTGCTACCAGTACTGATATCATCAAAAGTTTGCATGAGTGATTTGATTTCCGACTCACGACCATATAACTTTTGTGGGAGTTGAAATCGCCTCGAAAAGTCATTTGAGCCGATATTAAAATCAGCCATGTCTTGGAGATTTTTCAGGTTTGCTATGCAATATTCCAAGTCTGCTTTTAAGCCATAACCCGATTGATAACGGTCGCCTGGATCTTTAGACATGAGTTTTGCTACAATATCACTGATGATAATCGGCACATCAGAATTGACCTCATGCACTGCTTTAGCTTCTTTGGCAAGATGACTGTGTACAATTGACATGGCATCTTCATCAACAAAGGGTAATTTGCCAGTCAGCATTTCATAAAAAACTATTCCCAACGAATATAAATCGGTGCGGTAATCCACAACACGGTTCATGCGACCTGTTTGTTCGGGAGAGATGTAAGCTAGAGTGCCTTCCAACATTTCAGGGTTGCCCAAGTGTTGGATTTTGGTATCTAGTTTTGAGGCAATCCCAAAGTCAATTATTTTGATTTCATGGCTATCTGGATTAATAAGAATGTTATTGCTGTTCACATCTTTGTGAATTATATTTTGCTGATGAATATCGCCCAGCGTTTGAGCAATTTTCGTGGCAAATTTTCGTGGCAACTTCGAGAAAATTAGCAACTGTCGGTTTGGTTATTTCTAGGTAATGTTTAATGGTCTTGCCATCAAAGTATTCCAATACTAACGCAGATTTTCCCTCAACACGAGTAGCAACTGTCGGTTTGGTTATTTCTAGGTAATGTTTAATGGTATTGCCATCAAAGTATTCCAATACTAACGCAGATTTTCCCTCAACACGAGTTTGTTGATACGTTTTGCGAATGCCTGCTATATTAAAATCTTTGGTAAATTTGTATTGTTGATGCGTGGGATAATCTGCCTTAAGTACTTTGATGATAACAGGTGTGGGATAGTTATCATCTTCTTGATAATAAATATGAGAGTTACCACTTTCGTAAAGTAGTTTGTTTGCTTTATTCATAAAATCCTTCTCTGATTATACTCGTGAAAGCCATAAAGTAACATTTTGGATTCAGACCTGACAGGTTTTTAGAAACCTGTCAGGTCTCACCGAAGAAACTTTTAAGGTTTTTACGAAAATGTTACTCTATGCCTGTTTCTAATCTTAAATCGTCTTTACTTTATCAATAAAGCGAATATTCATCTTTTCCAATTCTTCCAAAATGGGTTTATAAATTTCAGCATGGATTGGAATCTGCACACCCGTAAGGCTGATTTTTTCTTGTAGGAGCAAATCAATGCCAATGGCAGCTGGTAAACTGACCGTTCTTGACATAATAGAGTCACCGTTTGGAGTGCCTATTTCTGCTAAAGTTGAGGTAATGTATTCTTTTCTATCACCGTAATCAGCAATAAACTGATGATACAAAATAATTAGATCCAAGTCATCCTCAGCCATTGCCAATTGTTTGGTCAACAAGTTGCAAAACATGTCCATGACATTATCTTCTTTGGGCAACGGTTCATCGCTAAACAGCCCAAGCCATTCAAGTCGTTTCATGGTAGAGGAATAGGGTTCAATGTTTAGGAATTTAGCTGTGTCGCCGATAACATCATAGTCATTTCTAGCCCCTATCAGTTTTAATGTCATGTCTTTGTAAGTCAGTCCATTTAAATCTTCACGGAACGAGTCGTCAAAAAGCCCAAGCTTCCCCAATTTGTCCATCGTGTAGCACCAACCCACATTTCGCAATGTTCCCCTAAACACTGTAGTGGCATCTTGCAAACCGTATATTTCTTTATAAGGTAATGCGTTACGGTTAGTGTAGGCTTCATAAGCACCGACACCCTCAATGTTAATAATTGTATATTGCTTGAACAGGTTTCTGCCTGGCACAAAAATAGTTTTACCATCTTGCAAATATTGACCGTTATTTTTGCCCGCCATGACTACGCCCCGCGGACTCCATGAAAACTTGTAGCCATAAGGGTTGTTATTATCTTGCAAGGCAGGCAAGCCGCCGCAATACGACATGAAACTTATTATTTTGCCTCCCTTTTTTTCCACGTCACGCATGATTTTAACGGCGGACATGTGGTCAATGCCAGGGTCTAAGCCAATCTCATTTAGGCTAATAATGCCAGCTTCTTTGAATGATTCGTCAAGTGCCTGCATGGGTTCACTGACGTAAGATGTGGTCACTAAATGATTTTTGTGCTTAATACATAACTTGCCAACCTTCACATGATATGTATAAGGTAATAAACTGACGGCGACATCACATTCGGCGACCAATCGCTCCAAATGTGCCTCATCATTTACGTTTAATGCCTCTGCACTGCCATGAGCATGCCCAGCTACTAAGGCTTCTGCTTTGCTCACGGTTCTGCTGGCGACTTTAACCTTGTAGCCTTTATCTAACAAATAATTAATGAGTGGTCTTGAAACAAGACCTGCACCTAATACTAATACATTTTTCATAGATTAATATCCTCCTTTGAAACAAATTCATGCATGACAGGTATCTTACCTATCACAGTGTATAGACATGATAATCTGTACTACATGACGAGAAATTAGTAACCGTTCACCCCCACCCTAGCCCTCCCCCACAGGGAGAGGGAACAAGATGCCCCCACCCTTGCCCTCCCCCACAGGGAGAGAGGAATCTTACTCCCCTTCTCCTCGTAGGGGAAGGGGCTGGGGGTTGGGGTCTACTGACAAAAGGGGGAGTGAATAATTACAGAAATTATATTAAAAACCCACACGATTTTACATCAATTTTTTCAATTAGGCAAGTAGAAACAATATTTCAAAAAATAAATATCTTTTTAGAATTTGCCGAAAAGGTATCATTATGTTAAAATCGGAGGGCATAAAGTGACATTTTGGATCCAGACCTGACAGGTTTTTAGAAACCTGTCAGGTCTAACCAAGAAACTGTGACGCTCTATAGCAATATCTATCAAGCTATATCATTTGAAGAATTATATTTTACATTTAACCTTTATCAATATCAAGCAATGAAACCAAAACTAAATTCATCTTCATGGAAATTAGGTTTTTTAATTAGTGTTCCAATTGTCTTTGCTAGCATCTATCACCGTCAGGCTCAACTCACAAGTGCTGGTATTCGTTTATTAACCCAGTTACCTTTTACACCAACAAAAAAGCGAGGTATAAAAGTTGATTTGGGACCGGGTATTCGTGACTGGAATCAGATAACACTGGTTGGGTTCATGGATAAAACATTACCTGACATACTGGGATATCCGATTGAGGCTGTTGCCTTTTCACGTTTTGGTGGGTTTAATTCAAATCGTAATTACTCCGATTTTCAAAATCCGCATAGCCTTAGTTATCAATGTTGGTATGGAGCTTATGTTGTTTTTGATAATCATCATCGGCAACGATTTGGTTTTACACCAGATGGTCAAGCTAATTTTCAAGATGCTTTAGATGCGTTGGAAGCTGACCAACGACTGGTTTATCAAAATGCAGGGATTCGTTTGCATTTTGAGGATGGTCGTGTGGTGCGACAAGTTGGCGATGTTCAACAACAGATTATCGAAGAAAATGGAAATACATGGCATAGACTTACAGGGCAAGCTCAAACATGGTCGTCGTATCATCGAGGTTCACTTCATCAGAAAAGTAAAAAATTTCATTGGTGTTATGGCTATATTCCTACAGATGCCGACCATGGGGTTGATGATTTGCACTCGCTGACATATCAAGGCGAATTTTGGATGCGGTATGAGGAAAAGTGGCAGGCAAGTTGCTGTAAGTTTTTCATTTATCCTCGTTTTACTAATCGCTTAGGACAAATAATTGACAAAGGAACTCCATGGTTAATTAAGGCGGGACAAGCCGCTTTAGCAGGGATTCGGTTTGACTGGAAGTTTTAGAATTGGAGCGAAAAAGATTTTGCACTCCAAGTTTCGATGTGATATTTTGGATTCATGCCTGACAGGTTTTTAGAAGCCTGTCGGGTCTAACCAAGAAACTTTGACGCTTTAGTAATGTATTTATGAAAATGTTACTTTATGCCCGTTTTTAGTATAACAGTAGTTGGGTAACCGTTCATCCCACTCCCATAGGGGTGGGGTCTACTAACGGCTGGTTTCTATGGATATCTGTGGTGATTAATCGCTATTTGGAATTAAAGGAACGAATATTGCCATAATTAAATTGAATGTCCCATCCTAAATGCTCGCGGCGTATGTAAACAAAAACTAACCCTGCTACAGTAAGACATGTGCCTACTAAAGCCGAAATACGCCATGTATATTGAATATTTAATCTCTTTTTAGTTAATACCTTCTGCTCTGCTTTTTGCTGATGAGCTACAATTATTAAGCTACGGTATAGGTCTTCCTTAAAAGGTCGAGACGGATGAACAGGTTTCAGAACATCTTTGAGCTGTTCTATCAATATTAGCATCGCTGGTAATTCTTCGTCATCAGGAAACAATTTAAGATAATTAGAAGTAGTTTGACGACGCTTTACCAAACGGTCTGTATAAGCCGATAATACATCGGCTATTAAATTTGATGAATCCATGATGCTTGTCTCCTTTCATTATCATGTAAAGGCAATGCCAAGATGCTCTGCCCTACCTATGCTAAAAACGGTCACATGAAAAGTAATATTTTCATGAAGACCCTACTGGAGGGTCAAGGCTTGCCTTGACTGTCAAAGCAAGCTTTGATGCTCCAGGGACTTGGCTTTGACGCTCCAAAATGTACAACTCACTCAATTGGATAAGCGACCAAACCAAGCGTACCGCTACCAAAATGAACCGCTAATGATATTGCAAGCTCCTTAACAAAATAATCTTGAATATTGAGCCTCGACCGTGCTAAATCCAATAAAGTATTTGCTCTACATGGAGCTTGAGCATGCAAAACCCCAACATAAACAGGAGCATCAAACCTTGATTTGACATGGACAATCCTCATCTTTTCTTGCGTCAACTCAACGATGTGTTCCATTGCTACACGATTACTACGTACTCTACCACAAACCTGAATGAGACCGTTTTCCAATCCAATAATCGGTTTTATATTAAATACTATCCCAATCATTGTTTGTAATTTACTTATCCGTCCACTCATTTGAGCAAACTTTAGATTATCCACCGCGAAAAAGATGCTTATTTGCGGTCTTTTCGCCTCGATAATAGGAATAATCTGATGAGATAAATTCCCTTGAGCAATTAACTGTGCTGTCTGAACTAACATCCAGCCAGCACCTGCAGAACCTGCCAGACTATCAATAACATGCACTTTAATAATGTTAGCAACCTTAGCGGCGGCTAATGTAGCACTTTGACATGTGCCACTTAGTTTACTACTTACATGAATCGAGATAATTTCATCACTTACTTGAGCAAGTTCTGTATATGTTTTAACAAATTCACCTACAGATGGTTGCGATGTTTTTGGAAAAATTTTATTTTGTTCCATTATGTGATAAAATTCAGTGGGAGTAATTGTTACATTTTCTAAATATGCCATTTCTCCAAATCGAATCGTAATCGGAACAACATGTATTTGATATTGTTCAATTAAAGAGGCAGGTAAATCACAGGAACTATCTGTAACTAAACTAATTGTCATGTGGTTAATCAGTATCTTCTAAAATTTCAGGATAATCTACCAGTAAACCACGCAGGCTTACAAGAGTACGATAATAAAGAGATTTGATTGCTCCCTCACTTCGATTGAGTACTCGCCCAATTGCTATATTTGATTCTCCTTATCTCCACTTGTCAAATTCACTTCTTCAAGCGGTACTTTACTATGTTTACTTTCATCCCTGTGCCAATTGGCAACAAGGTTATGAGCGATTCGATATAACCATGCTGAAAACGGATGTCCTCTATCCTCATAATGATGAATAGAACTTAAGGCTTTATGAAAAACTTTTGCAGTAAGGTCTTCAGCATCTTGAGTATTCCCAGTACGATAATAAATATAGGCGTATATTTTATCAATATACCTTTCGTAAAGGATACCAAATGATTCAGGGTCAGTTTTAGCATGTTCTATCAATTGTGGTTCATTTTCTGTATTTGCCATTATGCATCCCTATGACTAGGCAAGTCTATGAGTTAAAAGTTGACCTTCTGCCAGGTCTCCTTCTGCCACCTATGTACACACTTCGCCCTCTCATTCGACGACCTCTTGCACTTGTCCAACCATAAACCACCTTCATTTCATCATAAATCTGGCTAACACCTGCTCTGATTCTTTTCTCAATCATTGATTTTCGACCCGGCCGATACGGAAAATAATCAATCATTTGGCTGATAACGACAGCTGATTCCGCTTTTGTACGACCTTGTAAAAATTGTGAACGCACTTTTTCCCGCATGGTTTTAATGTAATCAACAACGGGAAATGTTGCTTCTATGTTACATGATAATCCCTGACCAGGCACAACAGCGTCATAATTTTGTGTTCGTAGCCAAGCCAATTTTTCTATCCATTCATCACTATTACACTGTCCTAGCGAAGGATGGTCATTTACCACAATCAAATCACCGGTAAATAGAATATTGCTATCAGGAACATAAAGCCCACTTGTGGCGGGGGTATGTCCTCCTAAATGGACAAAGTGTAGTTCTCGACCTCCTTTTTTCATCACTACTTTTCCAGTGAATGTTAGTTCAGGAGAAACGACATGCACACCTGTGAATTGGTCTTGGATTTCAGGCTGTTTCTTAAAAAGGCTTTTAGTACGTTCTACAAATGTATCTTTGTAGTTGGATACTTCATGCCATGCATGCTCGTGAGCAATGACGGCTGCATCAAAAAGATAATTTCCCAAAATATGAGCCCGATGATGGTCTGTATTAAAGACAAACAACACTTTATCGGTTATTTCTGAAACTTGGGAAGCCCAGTCTTGAGCTTCAATCGGAATCATAGGAGTATCAACTACAATTCCTCCTTCACCTGTCATAACTAGACCGCAGTTACAACTCTCATATCCAAATTCAACAAATACTTCATTAGCAACTTCTTCCATAATTTATCGAAATCGAGGCAAAACCCCCACTGATGCTGTTAGGTTTGGTGGGATGAATTGCCCCTTGTCTTTTTAGGTGAGGCGACTACCTCACTAGCAAAATTAAATGGGGCGGTCAAAAGCGATAGCGAATTTAACACTATCTAGTGTAGCCCTTGTTTGTGAGTATGGTGCAGTTTTCATACCGCACAAGCTAAAAATATTTCTCACTACACCAGTATAGCACAATTTGCCATGATGGGGAAAAATCATAAAATGGAAACCTGACAGGTTTTTAAAAACCTGTCAGGTTTAGCGAACATGACAAGACTTAGCGAACGATTTTTTGATAGGTTTGGTCTGTCCGTGATGTTCAGTTATATCTATACTACAGCTAACTTTTAATCTTTCATATTTAGGAAAAGAACATAATTATGCAAAATATTGAAGTATCATTAAAGCTACCTACATCTATTTTTTCGGCATTACGCCAAGATCCATATCACTTTATCCAAGAAATGCGTTTAGCTGCTGCTGTCAAATGGTATGAAATGGAAATGGTTTCACAAGCAAAAGCAGCTGAAATTGCAGGTATATCTCGGGCTGAATTCCTCATGTCACTTAATCGTTTTGGAGTATCACCTTTTCAGTGCAGTGTAGATGAATTGATAGCTGAGGTATTAGATGAGTAGAAGGTGGGTATTGAATGCCTCGCCTGTAATTATTTTGGCAAAAATTAACCATGCTTGGTTGTTCAAAAAATTGGCTGATGAAGTCATCATGCCACAAGCGGTTGCTGAAGAAATTAATGTTGGACCGCCTCATGATAACGCTGTATCACTGTTGAAAAAGGGATATTTCCAAATCATTGATGAATTTAATATCCTGCCAGAAATCATCGCCTGGGATTTAGGAAAAGGAGAGACGGCTGTTCTCTCGTATGTGTATGCTAACCCTAAGTGGACAGCAATTTTAGATGACGGACTGGCTCGTAAATGTGCAAAGAGTTTTTTGTTATCGGTTAAGGGAACATTGGGAATTGTACTGTTGGCAAAAAAACATGGCATAATTCCTTCAGCATCAGATGTTTTGCATGGATTAAAACAAGTAGATTATCGGATTGACGATAAAGTAATCGAAAAAGCATTATGGAAAACAGTTGGTGAAGCATGGAAATCTTAGCTAAAGGAACACGAATTTAGCATGCCATTCGTTTATTTCACCAATTCGGTGTAGTGTCTGATATAACAGAGAACATGACAAGATTTAGCGAACGATTTTTTGATTAATTCGGTCTGTCTGTGATATTCCTTTAATTTTTTAGTTTCCAATTTTACAGAAAGGATAATTTTATGTCTGTATTAACATTATCAATGAAACAACAATTACTAACATACATTGACCGTTTGTCTGAACAACAACTACAAACGGCTTATGATTTTGTAGGATATTTGCTATTTAGGTCAAAACCTGATATTTTAACGAATGTACCCGAAGTCAGGCAAAACAGTATTGAATCAGTCTTACAAAAACTTGATGAAATACGAACTAAATATGCTCAAGAACATGGTGTTTATCAGGGTAATCCTGTAGCTGAAGTACGAGCAGAACGAATGAAACAATTTGATGAAGTGTTAGGAGTATAGCCATGAAAAACATTGTGTTGGACTCAAATGTAGCTATTGCACTTGTTATAGAACTTCCTTATTCGTTGTTTGCCCGTCAAAAAGTTAAGGAGTGGCATACCAAAGATGTTACTATTTTTGTACCAAGATTATGGCAGTATGAAGTTGTTTCGGTCATGCAAAAAATAATTAAATTGGGTAATATGAAACGAGAAGATGCCCAGCAAAATTTGGATTTGATTTTCACTTTTGATGTAAAATATATTGCTTTAGGTGAAAATGAACATAACCGTGTGCTTTATTGGGCAGAGCAATTAAATCAAAATCAGGCTTATGATGCTAGTTATCTTGCTTTAGCTGAAAGATTGCATGCTGAATTTTGGACGGCTGATAAACGATTATATAACCGATGTCAACAATTAAAATTGGATTGGATTTATTTGATTTCATGAGTGATTTGGCATAATATCATCAAATATCATAAAAGCACGAATTTAGCATGCCATTCGTTTATTTCACCAATTCGGTGTAGTGTTTTCTATTATCAACATACTCTTTTATCAACACACTCTTTCCTCGAAGATCAGGATTAGTTATATTTTTTACGACTAGACTCATGAGGTTAAAACCTAAAATTCCTTTCTTCAAAACATTTGTGGAAATCACTATAGCACAAATTTAAGTAATTGGCTATTTCATTCAAATATTTGGATGCATTGCATTTTTGGCACGACCAAAAAATAGATGTTTAGCATCACAACATAAAAACTTGACCAATCATCTTACATCTGTTACAATTTTAGGCATTGTTTACTAAATACTAATCATGCAGAAGAGATTTCTAGTCTGTTTGGAACAGCATAGACAAGATGTCTGTGGTACATGATTCTATTGCTAGAGCATCCAAGGTTCTTTGGTTAGACCTGACAGGTTTTTAGAAACCTGTCAGGTCTTGGTACAAAATGTTACTTTATGACCTTCACAAGTATACATGTTCGGGGCTAGCAAAAATGGCACAAATAATCAACTTAACCCTAGATGATGACCTAATATCAATTCAGTCTCAGCTAGAATTAACAAAAGCAAAACGGGTATTAATGATTGTACCCTCTAACAATAAAACCTTGCACAGTCAGGTCAACTTAAAAATGGTGGCTCGCACTGCCAAACGGCTTAACATTGAGTTAGCATTGGTTAGTCGCAATGTGAAAATACGCGATTTTGCTAAAGAAGCAGGTTTGAAGGTATACGCCAGTCAATGGTTTGCCAAGTTGGTTGGGTTCATCAGTACTACTGAATCCCCTACACCAACACCTAAAAAAGTCGCCAAGCAGCTACCTAAAAAATCGGTCATACGTAAAAAACTACCTGAAAAAGTGTTGGTCTTCAAAGGTGAAATGGTTACGATTTGGAAACAGCTTGTTGCATTTCTCCTTATACCGATACTTGCTTTAGCCTTTATTGTGATTATTTTAGCAATTGTTCCACAAGGAACTGTAACACTTACCCCACAAACAGACTCCATCAGTACCAAACTTATTATTACGGCTGACCCAAATCCTGAAGTGACCACAATTGACCGCGAAAATAATATCACCCCTGCTAGACCAGTGCAAACAGAAGTTACGCTTTTCACAGAAGTGCCAACCATTGCCCAAGAGAATGCACCAGCGGATTTTGCTTTGGGAGAGGTAACCTTTTTCAATCGGACTCAAATTGAACAAACAATACCCATGAGTACTATTGTGCGAACGTCATCTGGTGTGCCAGTTGAATTTTTAACCACTTATACTGCTACCATTCCGGCTGGGGCAGGACAGACAACCACAACAACAGTTAGGGCTGTTGAGCCTGGCTCGCGAGGTAATGTGTTATCAGGTCAAATCAACAATTTTCTCAATCCCACTCTAGGATTGATTTCACGAGTCTTTAACGAAGGAAGTACTCATGAAGGTGCCGAACGCCCAACAGGTGTGGTAACAGAAAATGATAAAGACCGAGTGCGGTCAAAATTGCGACAGTTGATTCAAAAACAGGGTTATGAAGACATTGTAGCAGGTCTTGATGAACAAGAGTTTGTTCCTCCTGAGTCGCTTCTGGTGATAGAATTAAGTTTGTCGTACAATAAATTCTCTGGTGATGTTTCGGAAACACTTGGAGCAGAAATGAGGGCGGTGGTACGTGGCACGGCAGTTGGCACCTACCATGCTAATCAACTAGCCTATTTTTCACTCCTAGAACAGGTGCCAGACGACGAATCACTTTTATCAGAAGGATTGAAATTTAGTGCTGGTGGCATCCAAGAAATTAAAGACCGAACTATTATATTTCCCATAATCGCAGAAGGAGTTGTCGTTTCTAAGATTGACAAAGCACGGGTAAAAAGTACAATTGCGTTCATGCCGATTGGTGAAGCTCAAGCATGGATGAGTCAAAATTTGGCAATTGAGGGTATCCCAGCCGTTGAAATTAGACCGAATTTGTTAGGACGTTTACCGCTTTTTCCATTTTTTACAACTATTGTGATAAATGATGTTACCGCTGTCAGTAGAACAGATTTCTAACAGCTATTTCCGTTTTGGAGCGAAAAAGCTTGCTTTTTCATGTCAAGGCAAGCCTTGACTCTCCATTCCCATGATGAATGATTATCAAGAAACATGACACGTATTTTAGCACTTGATTGGGGAGAAAAGCGAATCGGTATTGCATACTCAGAAGGCATTATTGCTTCCCCATACACAGTCATAACTCGAACGCGAAAAAAAGATGATTATGCTAAGATTGCTAAATTTGTTGGACAAACCGAAGCAGAATTGTTAATTATAGGTTTGCCATGCACATTCGATAGCGACCACCCTATTGGGCACCAGGCAAAGCGTATTCTCAAACATAAACGAGCTTTAGAACATGTATTAAGTATTCCTATCAAGCTGGTTGACGAACGGTTTTCAACTATTGATGCTAAAATTTTATTGCGACATAAAGGCAAAAAACGTAAACCTGCAATTGATGCTATAGCAGCAGTAGTTATATTGCAATCGTTTTTACATAATTAGGTATTGGCATATTTTAACAATCGCAATCCCTCTAATCGCATTGCCTTTTGATATAACTGTTTATAAATACGACAATTTGGCGATGAAACATCATATCGTCCGCTGGCTTGATATGTAACTATGGGACATCCTCCTGCACACCAGTATTTCCATTCACATGATTGACAGGTAATTTTTTCGTTGACCGACATGTTTTGAATCCCTGTTTTATCGGCTTGAATCATGGTTAAAGGGTCATCATCATAAATGGTGGCGATGGGGTGATGTTGTTGGGTATGACATTTAGAGATTTGCCCTAATGGGTCAATGGCAAAATAGCTTTGACCGATATTGCATGTCCGTAAATGTGGGATTGACAAATTAGCCCTATCAACCAATGAATTTAATAAATTGCGGTTGGGCATGTGATTTTCAATTACTTTGAAAGCGGCTGTCATGCCATTAACAATAGTTTCTTCTTCCAACTTCAAATCGGCGAGACTTGTCAGGTTTCCAAAACCTGACAGGTCTGATGAAATGCCATGTTCAGTCAGGTCTGATGAAATGCCATGTTCACGATAGAAATTCAAATTAAATGGTAAGTCATGCTCAAGTAGCCAATCCATCAACTGTGGCAATCCCGCTACATTTTGTCCCGTCACTGTAACAGAAATATACGGCACAATGCCATGCTGTAATGCTAACATCACAGATTGTATAACATCATTTGCGGTTCCCTTTCCTGACGCATAAAAACGTTGTCCATCCTGATATTTTCCTAATCCATCTAATGAAATCATTAGTTGCAAACTCATCTTTCTTATTGTTTGTAGCATGGAGGCGTTAAGAATAGTTCCATTACCAAGGATGATTCCATTTAGAGCCATTGCATGTTCCGCCGCTAGATTTTTGGCGTGTTGATGTAATTTTATTATGAAAGGAAAGCGTAACATCGCTTCTCCTCCAGCATATTTTAGTTTGACTTTTTTATAGCTATGTCTCACTGCCAAACGGAAAACGGTTTCAAGTGCTAACTTGCCTACCTGCCATGTCATGTCAATATTTTGATGTGGCAGATAACAATATGCACATCGTAAATTGCATCTATCGGTAAGGTGTAACCAAGTGGAAAGTGTTTCGGGCATGGTTTTCATAATATGAGGAGTATGGTTTTCAGGGATAAGTAGACCAAGTTTGATGCTTTGTTGTAAGGTTTTATAATTGATTTCGTTTTTGTTGGGGATATCGTTAAGCAGATTCGGCTGATTGAAAAAGGAAAGTAAATCAAGTGCAGGATGATTAAGAACTGCTTGGGTGTTGTAAGATGTATTGTAACACATGGTATAGTTATCGTTTAGGGGAATGGTGTTAAAATTTGTGCGATGTACAGGACTTGAGTCCGCCATTTTTTGCAGACTCGCAGTGGTGTACTCTTGTGGTTGCCCTGTTTTGGGGCATGGCATCAAATGACTTGCTTCTACATTAGTAATGCCACATGCACAATCTCCTGTATCACAATCAGGACTAGCATAATTTGTGTTAATATTTTTATCAATAATGATTTGAGGTAAACGGCTACATTGATTCAACATTGAAAGATTATCACCCCAATAATATGTCTAGTTTGATTTGAACGATTTGCTGGTCGCACCAACTAACTATTGTAGCATATTTTTCAGATGGGCTTAATTTTTTCCATCGTGCCTTTAGATAAACGTACCATGATTCTGCATCTTCAGGTAGAAGTGTGGCAATATGTTTTTGCAATGAGTTCAGTTCGTGTTCAAGTAAATAACGACCATATCCACCATGTTCAGCGATGAACGCTAAACCTTCAGCATAAAGTAAAAAAGCAACCATGTACTGTTTTTGCTCAAATGCAATATCGGCGATAATGCGTCTCATGCGACCCGCGAAAAGAGGAAAACGATATCCATCCTTTTCATACTCAACCATCTCATTAACATAAAACGAAACATTATCCAATTTCTTTTCGAGATGGTCATAGCGAGCCTTAGCTACAAGGCTACTGACTAACTGATAAATGTTATGTGTTGTTTTACTCAAATGATATGCCTGCTCATTCATATCACGTGCTTTTTCTGGCTGACCAAGTTCCCAATACACATAACCTAACATTAGCAAAGTGCCTGGTTTTTCTTTGACATGGTGATACTTGTTTGCTAGATTAATACTTTTTTCAAAATAGTTTTGAGCAGTTTTGAGCTGATGTAAATTGTTGGGATTTGTCCCTCTCATAAAGTAAACGAGTCCCAAATGGTAATATGCCAAAGCTAAATTTTCAGTATGAAATGCCTTTTCAAAACGTGCGATGGCTCGATTTAAGTATGCTTCTGCTTCGTCATAATCTCCTTTATCACGATAAATCGAACCGAGTGCTGATTCGCTATAACCAACAAGAATACCATTATTTTGAGCTTGCCGTATTTTAATTGCTTGTTTGCCATAACCTATTGCCTCAGCATATCGCCCTTTCATGCTAAGCACATAAGCTAAATTGGTCATGATGCCCGCTATTGTACCGAGCCGTGACTCAATTCGCAAGGCAATATCAAAAGCATATTTATAATATTCAATTGCTAATTGCCAACGTCCATTTAGGCGGTGAATATAGCCAATTTGATTAGCCACCAATGGAATCGATTTTGTCAACCCTAATTTTTCATACAGTTTCAGGCTGGTGGTTTGATGTTCTAATGCGGATAATAGATCTCCTATCTGAACATCGACAATGCCAAGTGCATTGTGAATATCGGCTTCGCGTTCTAAATTTCCACGATTATCTTCTAAAAATTGGTCAAAGAGTATCCGTGCCTGGTTACATTCACCGATATCATTGAGTAATCTACCATGATGCATGTGAAAGCAATACAATTGGTCTTCATTTAGACTTGAAAGAAATGGTCTCAACGTATCTTCCAACAAAGTTGCAAAGCGATAATATTTGGCGTTTCGGGCTTTCCACACGGCTCGATAATATATTGAAAATCCGTCATCCACATTAGCAATAAGGGCATGGCGAAGACGGTTTTGAATGACATATTCCCGCTCGGAAAGGTACATTTCTGTTTTGAGAAATGTGGCAATTTGTCCATCTTCATCGCTGACATCTTTGTTAATTAACTTATCAAGTTCATCAATTCTGTTCTTATAATATATCGCGGCTATTTTGCTATACTGGCGTTTTTGTTCTTCATCAGGGTCTATTTCGGGCCACACATACTCGATAAGCATACGCCTCATTTCGTCATGCAACGAAATTTCCCCTGTTGGTAATGATTTAACATAAGCAGTATTTTGCACCTGTTCTTGCAATACCGACACTTCATAAACTGACATGTCAAGCAGTTCAGCTGCTAACTCGACACTCATCGGATACACATACGACATCGCCAAAGTGTACCAATCCAACTCTCGACGCATTTGAGCAAATTCTATTACAAGTTGACGTTCGAATGAAGTTCGTTTTAGCACTAAATCCTCTTTTGGTAAAGATTGCAACTCTTCTAAGGTGCTTTCTAATAACCAATCAAAAGGAACATCTCGATTAAGCCATTCTACTGTTAAATCAAGCAGGATGGGGCGCCCTCCCGCCAAAAATAATACCTTCTTTTCTAGCTCAGAGTCAATAGTAACATACAATGCTTCTTGTTTTTTTTGTAGGTATGTTTCGGATTCGGTTTTATCAAATGGTGGCAGTTGGATAAGGTGTGAATTATCACCAAACATGGGTTCAATTGTTTTCCAAACAGCACCTGCATTTCGCCCTGAAACTAAAAACAATACATTGTATACTTCTTTAGTAGCTAAATTTGCTAACAGATATTCGCTAATTTCACTTCGTTTTAAGACATCTATCGTATCAAACAAATAAACCACACGCCGTTTTTCAGTGAAGTGGTTAAAATCATTTTTCCATACCCGAGCCAAATCAAAACGTTCTCTAATCAATCGTTTTGTACTGACTCCACCTCGTTCCATTGCTCGGTAATCGCGTAAAGCTTCGATATAATTACCGAAATGTTCCAAGCCTATCTTATTAGCCATAGCCAAGCCGATGTTGTCCAAGACATGGAGGGTACGGTCATCAAAATCAATCGCCTTTGTGACAAAAATCCCATCATTTTCATCAATGTAACGATGATAAATTTCGTGCAATAATCGAGTTTTGCCAAATCCACCTTGTGCTTCAATACAAACAATTTGACAGGTGTGTTTGTCATGAATCAGGGTATCAATGTAAGCTAGTTCGGATTCACGTCCAATAAACGGTACTTGATAGAACATAATTGTTTCTCCGTGTAATTTATTTTTGGTGTAGTTCAATAATTCCGATGTTCAGGAATTTTAGATACGTTGTACCGCAATGTGTCTACACACGTTTTAATATTTTTTTGTAGTTGCAACTCCCAATTGCAAGATTACGTAGTTGGAATCACGGTTACGTGTCCAAAATCTTTTTCTTAACAGCTATGCATGGTATTATACCAGAAATTATCTCATTTGGCTAATTTGTATTTAGAGAAGAGTGAATTTGAACCTTACTCAAAATTTTCTCATTTGTTTTTCATAAACTATTTAATTTACATTAATTTAGCCAACGTATAATCATACGGTTATAGTCATGCTTTTTGGAGTGAAAAAGCTTGCTTTTTCATGTCAAGTTTTTCTTTAGTAATTACAGTTTTATGTGCTACAGTTGGAGGTAGTGTTATCGGGGGAGCAGCTGGGTATGCTGTTGCCGTCAATTATCAACCTAAGCAGGTTATCATTCGGCAACCCACCTCAATTCCTGTCGCATCAGAATCCAACCGCGGAATTACTGCCGATTTAGAGAGTGTTCAGCCTGATGTGCAGTATTGCCCAACTGAAGACGAAGTATTTATTCATGCAGTAGAAAAGGTAAAGCCTGCTACTGTTACTGTTCTAAACCATACAATGTTTGGTATGTCGTCAGGGTCAGGAGTTATTATTGACTCTAATGGTTATATCGTGACCAATCACCATGTTGTTGATGGAGCAGGTGAATTGGAGGTTGTTATGTCACATGGTGGAACGGTATCGGCTCAATTAGTTGGTTCTACGGCTAGATTTGATTTAGCTGTGATTAAGATTGATGCTAAGCATGTCCAAGCAACGGCAACATTGGGAGATTCTTCCATGCTAAGACAAGGGCAACGCGTCATTGCTATTGGTAGTGCTTTAGGAAGCTATAGAAACACTGTTACCAGTGGAGTTATTAGTGGACATAATCGCACTTTAGAACTTTCAGATGGGTCGTATCGAACAGGATTGTTACAAACCGATACTCCCATCAACAATGGCAATTCAGGCGGTCCATTGGTTAACCTAAATGGAGAAGTGATAGGGATTAATACTTTAGTGGTACGTAATAGTAGTAGCCGTTCGGGGGCTACGGCTGAAGGACTTGGCTTTTCCATTCCATCTAATACAGTTAAGGTTGTGGCTCAACAATTGATTGAAACGGGAGATGTTAAGATTCCATTCTTGGGAATTAAATATGAGGATTTGAATCCTCAACTCAGCATGGAAAATGGGCTAACCGTGATTGAAGGGGCATTAATCATAGAAGTATTACGCGGTACAGCTGCTGCTAAAGCAGGTTTACAGTCTGATGATGTTATATTGTATCTGAATGACAACATGGTTAATGATGAACAACCATTAGGTCAACAATTATTACAGTATGAAGTTGATGAAACAGTGACCTTGATAATTTCAAGAGGGGGGCAGAAACTAGAAATATCAGTTACGTTAGGTATTCGTCCTAATGACATGTAGTTTGAGTTGACGAGTTGAAAGTGAAGACCTGACAGGTTTTTTCTCTCGTTACTACGCTCCAGCGTAGTAATGCATGTCTGATGCTCTGCGTCTTCATTGCATAGGTGCCGACGCAGAGTATCTCAGTATGCGTTCCAACGCAAAGCATTGGAACGAGGAGAAGCCGTTGGATCCCACCCCGACTGATTTCTGTCAACATCTCTCGTTACTACACTCCAGCGTAGTAATGCATGTCTGATGCTCTGCGTCTTCATTGCGTAGGTGCCGACGCAGAGCATCTCAGTATGCGTTCCAACGCAAAGCATTGGAACGAGGGGAAGCCGTTGGGGGTGACGGTTACTAGAATACATTTCTGAAATTATCTTGATGGCCACACAATAGGACCGTCCTTTCCAAAATTGTTACTAACTAGAACCAAATCAAATATATCTACTATCCCATCATGATTTAAATCAGCTACAGTATCATGCTCTTTGTAGTGAGAAGCAATGTAGGTCAAGTCAAATATATTAATTACATTATCTTGTTTTACATCACCGATAGGCAAAGTAACCGTGCTTAAGTCGCTTGCTATCGAGTCACGTTGAGCTACTAGATGATTCGTGTGAATAGCTTGTAAGCACTGGTATACATGATTTGATAATGATACAATCTCAAAATAGCCATTTGCATCAGTTACCGCTGCTATAACACCTTCAACTGGCATGCTACTTACGTTAACCATAGACGAACAAGTCTGCTCGCTTAAAAATATTTGGGTGCCACTATGGTCTGTTTGTGCTTGTAATAACACTGTACCCGAAATTTTGTCGGCATTAGCAGATGTAACTTCAATTATGCCATTTATGGGGTTATGTTTAATAGGTCCACTACCAGGGTCAGACAATTTTGTTTGTTTGAAGACAATATTTGATAGCCCTTCCTTTTTGGTATGCCATGTGATATTAGCTATCGAACCACTTACATCAATAGGTATAGATGGGGCATGAAGCAAGACCGTAAACTCAATAATACCTGTATTATTGTCTACCGAGTTACGAACTACCAAAGGGGATTTTCCATCAAATAAATCTCCTACGCCGATTTGTATATTAGGGGTGTTGGGGTCAGAATCCATGACTTCTACGATATTTGGGTCAAAAGTCAGTTCAAGTTCAACACCATACAAATTTGGAATTGATTCTACCATAACCTTTGTGACATCAGTATTGCCCGTAGGTATTTTTAGTGGCGATGGATCAATATATACAGTAGTTGGAGGGCTAGGCTCGACGAATGTGGAAAGTTGAGTTTGACGAGTAAATGCTCCCAAACAAGAGTTACCAAAAGCATTGACTTTAAGTGTGTAAGAACCAGGTATCAAAGTATCATTATAGGTACCTTGATATTCACCATTACCAACAGGATATAAAGTAATTGTAGTGGTAGATAACACATTTTGTTGTCTCAACCCAGAAAGACTACTTAATATAACAGGAACTTCTTGCTCTTGAGAAATAATAACATTTTCTTCAAGTACATCTTTTACCGCAGCATAACTAAAATTTGGTGGAATAACTTCTGCTGTAACAGTAGCATTATCAATAGTTCCTCTACAGAAAGGCAAATTCATATTAGCTTGTACCGTAATGGGATTGCCAACATGATATTGGTTTTGGGTAAATTTAACGTCAAGGTTTAAGTCACTTTGAGCAAGGACTGAAAGCATGTATGATTCATCCGAAGTAGTTATTTTATCTCCAGTGATATTGATTTTCCATTGACCCGACTCAGGAATTTCAATATGAAATACTTTGTAAGTTTCTTCTTTAATAAGTTCAACACTTGCCGTAGAACTTGTCATCGTAGGAATAACTACATCACCATTTGGTTTAATTAACGTCAATCCCAAATTATTATTTTCATTTGACCAAGCTAAGGAAATAATCACCTTTCTAGCATCAAAATCAATGGTAATATCATGTTCAACCTGTTCACCTTGTGAGATTGATTTGCTAAATGTGGCTGTTCGTTCAAAATCAAATGCTAACTCAAAGATTGTTTGGTAAAGTTCGTAGAGCTCAAACAAGTTATTTACAAAACTTTGAGAAATATTGATAAAAAGATAACGCCCATCTGTTTGATTAGCAATATCTTTCATCAAAGTTTGATCCGCATCGCTTCCTAATGCAATGGTGTGGACAACAACGTCTGAAGCAATGACTTTGGGCAAAATATCTTCAGCCATGGGTGAAGTATTTTCGCGTCCATCGCTCAAAAGTAGAATAGCTTGAACAGGTGTTGTTTCCTGTAAGACTTGTTCTAATGCCTCATCTAATCCACTACCAATGGATGTACCTCCACCAGCATTAATTGTTCCAATAGCATTTATTGCATCCAAACGTGTACCAAGACCATCTATTGATTGTATTGGAAAATTTGTCTGGGCATAGTTATTATAACTGGTAACAGCAACTTTATTTCTTTTTGGTGTTAAAGCAACAAAAAGAGAAGAAGCCGATCTAGCCGCTATAATTTTTTCACCACCCATGCTACCTGAACGGTCAATAGATAAAGCAATTTGAGATGGTTGTTCACCAAAATATTGCCCGATAGCATCACTGATAGCTTGAGCAAAATCTTGGCTATTATTCTGTAGCTTAGTCACGTCATCATTTGATGTATTATCAATAAAAGCTAATTCAATTAATGCGGCAGGAGCGTCCATATCATGGATATACAATTTAGTGTAGTCCACACCACATTGTTCTATATTAGTTTCTGGAAAATCCCCACGTTTATGTAATTTCAGGTGAGATGATACCTGTTTTGAAAGTAATTTTCCTAAACGTTTACTATCAGAACTTGTATCTTTGCCAGTAGTATAACAGGATTCTGTACCAGTGCCACCACCAGCATTAACATGGATAGATACAACTATATTGCTATTGTGTTCATTAGCACGTTTAGCCGCTTCTGAAAGTTCAAAACCATGCTCATCTCCAGTACGTGTCATAAACACAACAGCTCCTTGACCCTCTAACAAATTTTTCAGACGATTTGCAACATCAAGCGTAATATCTTTTTCCTTCATGCCATTAGCAGTAGCTCCAGTATCAATAACGCCATTGTTTTCCCAACCATGACCTGGGTCAAGTGTAATCTGTTTTCCTGTCAAAACACCATCTGCGTACGTGATGAAATTAGGCGGTGCCTCAATGGATACAATAGATAAAATCATCAACATGGTTAGGATTGAGATTTTACCGATAAATTTTTTGAAATTAGCATAATTCAAAAGTGGTTTCATTTTATAACCTGTCATTCGTCAATACTAAAAAATAAATAAACATTTGTACAAAAAATTTCGTACTCATGGAGTCTGCAATTCTTTGCGGATAGGGGACCTCTGTAGACTCCACCCAACCTCCCCCTACAAGGAGAGGGGAGGCTCTTGTTACCTTCTCCCATGTGGGGTGAACGGTTACGGTGTGGTGCAACACTTTATTAGATTTTAAGGAACGTCAAACTTCGGTTTTACATGATTAAGCAAAAAAACATGAGTTCCCAACTCATACAGGTAACGACAGACAAGAAAGGTTTTGAAAACCTTTCTTGTCTTGACTGTCAAAGTAAACTTTGACGCTCCAGTAAGATATCTTCATGAAAATGTTACTTTGTGCCCGTTTTTAGTATAACTACCTATCTGCCGCCTAAAAAACTACCGAGTAATTCGCCGCCCATATTTTGTTCTCCTACATCAGTTCTAGTGGCTGCTCCAATACGGTCTGCTAGACGAGAAAAGGGCAGACTTTGCAGATAGACTTTGCCTGGTCCTACCAGACGGGTTAGGAATAGTCCTTCGCCACCAAAGAGGGCATTTTTAATACCGCCAATGAGCTGCACATCGTAAGATACAGTAGGGGCAAAGGCAACTAAACAGCCTGTATCCACTCGAAGTGATTCACCTGAGCCTAATGTTTTTTCAATGATAGTCCCACCAGCATGCACAAAGGCGAGTCCGTCACCTGTCAAGCGTTGTAAGATAAATCCTTCACCACCAAAAACTCCTGCTCCAATCTTTTTCGTAAAGGCGACTTCAATATTAATCCCTTGTGCCGCACATAAAAACGAATCCTTTTGACATATAAACTCGCCGCCAAGCATGCTTAAATCTAAGGGTATGATAGTACCAGGATACGGGGCGGCAAAGGCAACATGTTTCTTACCTTGTCCCGTATGAAGAAAGGTGGTGATAAAAAAACTTTCTCCTGTAATGGCTCGTTTTAATCCTTTGAAAAGACCACCAAGCAAACCCTCTCCTTTCTCGCGTCCTGTGCCTGTGTTCATTTCAATACCATCTTCCATATAGGTCATTGTACCTACTTCGGCTCGGACACCCTCGCCAGGGTCAAGTTCAATTTCAACCAGTTGTAAATCATCACCATAAATTTTATAATCAATTACATCAGCCATGAAATATTTTCTCCTATGTTAATTGTTTTAAAAACCAAACATGGCAGGTTTCCTTGACTGCCTGTAGTTTTTAAGAAAAAGATTTTTGGAGCGTCAAAGCTTGCTTTGACGCTCCAAACTTTAATGCTCCAAGAATTTCTATCGAGAATTGCTGACCTACTAACCTTTTACTGACCCTTGCGTCAAACCACTTACGATGTAGTCTTGGACGAAAAGGTAAATAATCACAATTGGAACAGCCCCCATCAATGATCCTGCGGCAAATGTCCCCCAATTTTGCGAGAATTGTTGTCGAGCAAAAATAATCAACCCGACAGCTAAAGTATATTGTTCTTTATCTTGCAAAATAATTTGTGGTAAAAGAAAATCGCCATAAGTACCAATGAATGTTAAAATGGCAATCACAGCCATGATAGGGCGGACAAGTGGTAAAATAACATAATAAAATGTTTGCCATTGTGAAGCACCATCCATCATTGCTGATTCGTCGAGGTCTTTAGGAACGGTATCAAAAAAGCCTTTCATCAACCATACATTAATTCCCATCACACCACCAAGATATATCAAAATCAAGCCTGCATGAGTATTAAGCCCTAGCCATGGAACAATTTTTCCTATCTCTTGGACAATCAAAAAAATTGCCACAAAGGTAAGCATGGTAGGAAATACCTGAACAAGGAAGACGGTCATTAGTAAACTTCGGCGCCCCGTAAAACGAAAACGTGAAAACGCATACGCACTTATAGCAGTGATGAAAACAGACAAAACTGAAGCAATGGTAGATACTTTAATTGAGTTCCACATCCATCGTTTAAAAGGATGCAATTCACTGGTAAGTAAAGTACGATAGTTTTCAAATGAGGCATTTGGCGGAATCAATTGCTGTTGATTCAAGGAGTTGCGTGGGTCTATTGACGCAGAAACAAGCCAAACGATGGGAAACAGGGCATAAATGATAGCTAAAACAGCAATGGTCATTTGAATAGCCCGCTTTAGTTGTCTCTGACGACGTGCTGAACCCAAAAACGAATTTGTTTCGGACATGTTGTTAATCTCCTAATAAATTTTAAGCTACTAATTCATCATGTGTTACGGACTAGAAGTCCGTAACAGACAAGATATCTGTTCTACATGGTTTCTTCCAATCCTTCCGTAAAGCGATATTGCCACAACACAATTACCGACAAAACGAGGAAAATAACAATCGTGATGGCTGAAGCATAGCCATAATCAATCCCACGTCCCCCTGCGAATGCTAGACGGAAAGTATACGATATGAGAATATCCGTATGACCAGCAGGGGTTGGACTGTTTGGAATCGGGGGGCCACCTTGATTGTAAACATCAATAACAGTAAAATTATTAAAGTTAAAGGCAAATGAACCGACTAAAAGCGGTCCCACTGCCACCAACAATAGTGGTAATGTAATGTTCCAAAATTGTTGAAAAACATTAGCTCCATCAACGTTGGCAGCTTCGTATAAATCGGAAGGAATAGATTGCAAGGCTCCCGTACAAATAAGCATCATGTATGGAAAGCCAAGCCAAAGTTGCACAAAAAGAATGCCGATTTTTGCCCACCATTGGTTAGAAAAGAAATCTGGAGATGAACCAAAGACGGCAGTGATTGCTTGACTAATAACACCAAGCTGGGGATTAAGTAGCCCACGCCACATTTGTACGGTAATGAAAGCTGGGATAGCATAAGGGATAAGTAGTAAGGAGCGAATCAACTTACGTCCTGGCAAGGTTGGGTCATCAAAAACAATAGCAAAAAACACACCCAAAGAGAATGTCAATAGGACAGTAAAGAAAGCATGAACACCTGTCCATATAAATATACGAATGAACGGCCCACGAAAAGCAGGACTAGTAAATAATTTTCTGAAGTTTTCTATACCTGTTATCACATAGTAGCCAGGTCGTATTACTTCTCCATCATCGGCGGTGAATGTTCCCACTATAGGTTTGAATATTTTATTTGTCTGCTTATCTTCAATCGTATCAGTGCCTTCATTATAAATATAGCGTTGTTTTAATGGAGCCGCCTCATTAAGTGATTTAACACTAATCACATCAGGTGGTTCACCAAATTCAAATTCACTAATTTCAGTAATATGACGAACGGATTCAGCTCTAGTTAGACGTTCATAACCGGCGATACTTTCAGGAATACCATCGTTATCAAGGGACCCAACGCTACTATCATCTGGACTTAATGTCTGACCAGCTTTTAGTAACAATGGTTTTCCTTCTTCAGGCATGACCCATATTGCAAAATCACCTGCATCAGAACGATAACCTGTCCAACTATAAACGACACCTTCTTTAGGAAGATACTGTATCTTCGCTATTTGCTCAAGTGCTTGTTCTTTGACTAAAAGATGTCCTGTTCCATAGTTTGTAAAGGCAGTATAGGCTGTAAACAATACTGGATAAACAACCAGTAAAATCATCAACGCCAGCCCTGGTGAAAGCCAACGTAGCGGGTATAATTCCTCACGAAGGAAGGCTGCATTAACCCCCAGTGTAATGATAAACATCGCTGTTGCCAAAAACAGACCAATGCCACCATCTGATACACCATGATAGATAAACCATAATGCAAAAGCATCAATTATCGCCAAAGCAAGAAGCCGAAATAAAATGCCTGCCAAAGAATCGTTGAACTCGACTGAATCGTTCTCAGGTTGAGGTTTTGATGTATTCATAGGTCTCTCTAATTATGTTTCATAGAATAAAAGATAAATGTAATTGAGTTTAGTGAGTTGGTGAGTTAAAAACTCATCAACTCACCAACTCGTCAACTTATAAACTTTTGCCTATTGTTCCGCAATTGCTTCACGAACTTGTTTAGCGGCATTAGTAAAGGCTTCTTCGGCACCTTGTTGCTCTTGGAAAACAAGAGTCAAAGCATCACCCCAAGAACCCCAAACAGCACCCATAGCTGGAATAGCTGGCATGGGGAGCCCTTCTTTACCTGCTTCAGAAATCGCAGCTAAGTCAGGGTCATCCACTTTTGCCACCACTGCATTGAAGGCAGGTGGTCGTGGGTCTGCATCAAAGAATTTTTGCATCACTTCTTCAGTGGCAACAAATTCGGTCAAGAACACTTGAGCCAAGACGGGGTCTTCACTAAAGGCACTGACCATGAAACCTTGCACGCCAAGAAATGGCTTGCTTGATTCAGTTTCGCTTGGAATCTTACTTACTGCGTAAGGAATACCAGACTCGCGAATACGCTCTAATGCCCATGGTCCTGTAATGAACATGGCTACATCACCACTTTCGAACATGGTATGGATGGTATCCCAATCTATACCAGGTTGCATGTGCCCTTCTTTAACCATCATTTCCAACCATTCGACGGAGGCAATTGACCCTTCGCTGTCAATACCAACATCTTCGGCATTATAGCCTTGGTCATTAACACCAAAAACATAACCACCGAAAATCACCTTCATGCATACCGAAACCCATTTTAACTTTATCGTCGGCTTCGAGTTCTTCTGCAATGACCGTCACGTCACTCCATGTTTCAGGAGCATCGGGAACAAGGTCTGTATTGCGGAAGAATGCAACGTTTTCAACTGCATATGGCATGCCATACAGTTTGTTTTCATAGGTAAAACCTTGAATGGCTGTCGACAAAAAATCATCTTTTTTGTCGCCCAAATCAACTGGTGCTAACAAGCCACTATTGACCAATTCACCTAGCCAGTCATGAGCACCGATAATAATATCGGGACCCTCACCTGCGGGACCAGCAACTTGAAATTGCTCTCGGATATCTCCGAAACCAACTAGTTGGACTTTAATACCAACACCATATTCTTCTAGGAAACTTTTTCCCAATTCCTCAATAATAGGCGAACGAATCTCATCTGCCCATACTTTTAAGGTGGGAGTTTCATCAGAATCTGTGGCTGGTTCTTCTGCTGGAGCTTTCGTTGGCTCTTCAGCAGGTGGCTCTTCCACAGGAGCTGTAGTTGGCTCCTCAGGTGGAGCAGTTGGCTCTACAGGTTTAGCAGGAGCAGCCCCTCCGCCACATGCCGCCAATAACATGCTAGTTAATACCAGCACAAAAATTAAGAAAACTGAAATTCGTGAAAATCTCTTCATATACTTCTCCTTTAATTAAGTATACTTAAACATATAACAAAATGTTACTAAACAAAACATACATAACTCCTGATTGAATTAAGACAATTACCTCCAAACTATCTGTATAATCAATCAAGTGTTTCTAAAATACACTTTATTATAAACCATTAAAAAAAAATTGTCAATTAAGACAAATTTTTTTGTAAACGAAAGTATTGGTAAGATTAATGCGGGGCATGACTAGAAATTCAATGGTGTTATAGTTTTTAAATAAGTATGATGTTTGTGATATAGTATCAATAATTGAAGTATCATGGCGAGCCGAAGAAAATGACATCAAGCGTGCCACGAACCGAGCTAAAGTTCTACGCAAAATTTGTTTACTAGCCTTACCTGTGATGTCGGGTTTAGAAAAGAATGTAGGAGCGAATATGGTCATTCGCTCCTACATTAACTCACCTCGTTTTTACGATTATGTTGAGATTTGATATGTCTGCGTTTCTAATTCATTACGCAATTTAACAGCTAACCAAATTGGTACACCAATATGTATTAATAATTGAGCAGGAATCAAACAAAAACCAACAGCAACCAATGACAATAAACCAATCACTGTCCATGATAAAGCAAGATATGTCAGCCATCCAATTAAAAATATCAGTCCATCTGTTGTACGCCCAGCATAAATATGTCCTAAGCCCATCAACCCAAAGAAACCTCCCACCATCTCTACCAACAAAGCTGTATTAGGGTCAGGTGAGTTAGAGGTAACTTTTCCAACTGCTAGACAGTTTCGGCACATGATGTTATCCTGGACTTGAACCGCACATGTCTGACATACTGCTTTTCCACACGAGGTGCATACACCGATTGCTACTACTTCAGAATGGTTATAACATTTCATGAACCCTCCTTTTAATTTTGAGAAAACAATGTGAAATGTATTACGTATAGTGTAAAAAAAAGTTGTAAATGCTAGAAATTTAATTTTTTGGAAAAATGAATTTCTAAGTGTTTTAAGTGCCGCCGACCAATGCAAGTATTGTTAAAAAACCATAACAAAATTAAAATTAGGACAATAATACTACATGGTATATAATACAACGAACAAAACATATATCAATGACCCTAGTTGCTTATTTGGGTGACTAAATACAATCATGGAGGGCAACATAATGCGTACAACTTCAATGGTACAGGATTTTAAAAGACTCAAACAACAAAAGCGAACCATTTTAATCGTTGATGATAGCCCCACTAACTTAGGAGTATTGACCGATTATTTGAAGGGATTCGGTTTTAAGATATTAATATCCAGAGATGGCGAAACAGCTCTAAAACGAGTAGAAATGGTAAATCCAGATATTATTTTGTTAGATATAATGATGCCTGGCATGGATGGCTTTGAAGTGTGTAGCCGTTTGAAGGCAAACCATATCGGCAAGGATATCCCTGTGATTTTTATGAGCTCATTATCAGATGCCAATAGCAAAATGCAGGCTTCTGCGGTTGGTGGTGTCGATTATGTTACCAAACCATTCTATGCAGAAGATATTCTTACCCGAATCAGAACACACCTCAAAATTCGTGAATTGGCTAAAAGTCTAGGAGAACAAAACGAACGCTTGCACAAAATGGCTGATGAACTTTTAACGGCAAATTCGGTTTTGTCCAAACGAGCTATTCAGCTAGAAGCAAGCAATCAAGTTGGTCAGCAATTGACTTCAATACTTAATCTCGATGAGATGTTAATAAATATTGTAAAGTCTATCCAATCCCAATTTGGATATTATTTTGTGGGTATATGGTTATTAAATGCGAAGAAAGACAAACTTATTTTAGAGGCAGGAATTGGGATTGATGAAAAACCGTTGCTTAAATCGGGCTTTCAAGTGTCGATGACAGTAGCAAGTAGCATCATCACCGTGTGCGAAACAGGTGAATCATATCTAACAAATGATACAGGTAAAATAAAAGAAGGTATATTCAAAGAAACCTTACATGAAACACGTTCTAAATTAGTTTTACCTCTCAAAGTGGGGCAAGAAACCATGGGAGTCTTGGATATTGAAAGCAATCAATTAGATGCCTTTGACCGCGAGGACAGAATAGCAATGCAGACCTTAGCCAATCAAATCACAATTGCCATTCGAAATGCACAACTTTACAAAACAGAAGAAGAACGAGCTAGAACATTAGCTGAGCTAAATGCTAACAAGGACAAATTTTTTTCTATTGTCGCCCATGACTTAATTAATCCTTTTCAGCCACTGTTAGGAAACGCTGAATTTTTAGCAAAGTACTGCCACAAACTAAGCAACAATGAAATTGAAGACTCAGCTAACGACATATACAAGTCAGCCAAGCAAGCTCTAGAACTTTTGCAAAATCTATTAAGTTGGGCTCGCTTGCAGATGGGACGAATGAAACCAACCTTTGAGGATATTGACTTGCATGTCTTATCTAATGACACGGTTGATTTATTACAGGATTTAGCCGCCAATAAAAATATTTTTCTGCATAGCTTTGTCAGAAAAAATACAATTATTCATGCTGATGAAAACATGCTTAAGACAATTATTCGTAACTTGATCACAAATGCCATAAAATTTACACCGAATGAGGGGCGTGTTACGATAGAGGCTGTGCCATCAAGTACCAATGTTAAAACCATTGAAATACATGTTTCTGATACAGGTATTGGTATAAGCCACGAAAATATACGTAAACTATTTAAGATTGATGTTCATCACAGTACAAAAGGTACGGCAAGCGAACAAGGAACGGGTTTAGGATTAATTATTTGTCAAGAAATGGTACATAAAAATGATGGCGATATCTGGGTGGAAAGTGAACAAGACAAAGGAACAACGGTTAAATTTACCGTATTACGAGGTAGCACCATCATAAAAGATACCGCAGGGTTAGCAACTACAGAACCAGAAAACATTGAGCAGGAAGAGGAATACATCATTAGCAAATCGGGAAAATTGGTGTCGCCACCGCTAGCAGAAATGAAGATTTTACATGAGATGGCTACAATGGGTGATATTGAGGGAATTAAAGTGAGGATAACAACATTAGCTGAAAAAAATAGCAAGTATATCTCTTTTGCTGATACATTGAGAACGCTAGCAGCACAGTTTGAAGAAGATAAAATTTTGACATTAGTTGAGAAATATATGGAATAGACCACAGAGGTTTTAGAAACCTCTGCGGTCTAAGTATTTATCGTAGCACCAGTGGTAAGTAGATATTATATCGTGGTATCGCCAATTTTATAACAGCCATAGCCACACCGGTTGAATCATGTCCAAAATTTTACCGTAACCGCATGGCTTAACTTATATCGCATTAATGTAACTGACTCACTCAAAACGTAGTTGGTGGTTACAAAGATGTAACCTTCATCAAGCAATTGCTTATTTATTGATTCAGCCGTAGCATGGTCAATATCGCTTTTATCTACCATTGCATACCATGCCCATGTATCCGCAAAAATCTTTTTCATGGTATGCTCCTATGTGTAAAAATACATATCATGGTTACGAGCAACATCATGGGGTGGCTCACTATTACCCAATCCTTGTCCTAATTCAAGCATGAGATTACGCCCATCGTCAATATCAAGTTTTTTCCTGATATGTTCCATTTGATTCTTGTGTATATTTATGTAATACTCTAATGCAATGTATAATTGATGAAAACGTTTTGTCTTGTTGCAAGGCTATTTCTTTTGTTTGCTCTTGCAACACAAAGGGATTTTTTATGGTTAATTCAATTGATGTAGATTTTTCGAGCATTTCTAAACACCCCCAACTAAAAAATAACTATATAATCATTATACCACAAAACCACCAAAATCAAAACAAGGCAAACCAACTATACCAGCCAGTTTGCCTTGTCAACATGCAAAATAACACCAAGTGCTGGCGGAGGGGCAGACTACCAGCAAAATTGAAATAGAAGCCAGCTCCCGCCCTCGCCAGCCACGCCTTGTTATTTGATTTGGTTAAGACTCAATTACCTTTATAAATTCCTCAATTTCTGCTATCAACGCAGGTAAATTAGGATATTCAAAACTCATATTCGGTGCAGGTATTCGATTTCGCCTTATATTCGGTGGTACATGCTTGTGATGTGGGTGTGTACTTGCCAATGTTGGGTCATTAGGATGTGGTTGTGAATCATACCAATACAGTTTTTTATTACCTTGCCATACTTCATAACCATACCAATCAATTACCAATTGTAACGTGTCAAATATAACCCGTTCACTGACCACAAGCCGAATATCATGTCCGAAGAATAATTCACCCCTAATTCTTGCAAGTGTTGAACCACGCCGAATAAAAACAAGGCTTGATCTCAAAACATAAGAAAATTGCTCTGTGATAGTGTACAAAAATAATTCATAATCGCTGGGTGTACGAAAGTGTTTTTTCATTATGCAGGTATAGGTTGTGTTACAGGTGATTGAATAACCTGAATGAGACCATTTAGGGTGAGTGTTTGTTGTTGTATACGCTGGACTTCGTTTCGGTATTCAGCCTGTCGAACAAGCCATGTTTTGTATACACTTCCCCATTCTCCAAAATCTAAAACCCAATTATCATCTTCGGGTTCTTCACCCATGCTATAAACCGCATAAAACGTTTCAGAACGAACACCATATTTGTTCTCAAAAAAGATTAAGTCTTCTTCAAGTGCATGTATATCCATTAAAATGTTACGTAAATTCATCAATTCACCTCAAATCAAAAAAACAAAACCTAAACCTATTATACCACAAAACCATCCCACCACCAAAATCAAAACAAGGCAAACCAATTATGCAAAGTCAGTTTGCCGTGTCAGTATGCAAAATAACACCAAGTGCTGGCGGGGGCAGGCTACCTGCTAAATTGAAATAGAAGCCACCTTCTGCCCTCGCCAGCCACGCCTTGTTATTTGATTTGCTTAGTTGTCAAACTCATTTAAGAACGACATTGCATCAAAACAACGAAACCTATTCTGATGAGCCATTGATTCTTTGAGTAATTCACGATTAGCCGAAATCATGCAATCTACTTGACCATGTAATGCGGTCAAATAAATACGAACATCTTCACGATGTATATTTGTTGTTTTTTCAACATGTTTTACATCATTTTCATGAACATATACATATTCAACGTGATATGTTGACCAAATATAATGCAGTAACAATCCAACCCAATCACGGTTTTTTAGTCGTTTGCCAACCCTGCGAACCTGCAACTCTAGTTCGTTAGAAAATATCAATGTTAGGTTTGATAAACTTGCTAAAAAATCGAGTAGTTTTCCTTCTTCACTATCGTTGTCTAAAAAACCAATGATAAAAACATTTGTATCTAACAAAACACGCTGTGGTAATTGGGTCATGATGCTTCACTGGCTATTTCACGGCGAACTTGCCTCATAAGGTCTACAATTTGTTCACGAGAATGATACCCCTCTGAATGAAAAGCCTGGCGTATTAAGTGATTAAGTGCTTCTTTACTCGGTGGCAATGTACGTTGAATTTTTTGCACCATGACTTGACCAGGTGTAATAACTGACAAAACAATGTTGTCCCCTTTTTGTAAACCCAATTGATGCAATTGTTCGGCTGAAAATTGAAGATAACCTTCTTGAGATATATTTGCTAAAATTGGTGCATGTGATATATTTAACATAAAATTGTACCAAATAAAATATTAAAAACTAAACCAAACTCATTATACCACAAAACCACCCCACCACCAAAATCAATTCAAGGCAAACCAACCATGCAAAGTAAGTTTGCCTTGTCAACACGCAAAAATAACGCTAAGTGCTGGCGGGGGCAGGCTACCAGCTAAATTGGAATAGGTGCCAGCTCCTGCCCTCGCCAGCCACGCCTTGTTATTTGAATTTCATTACTGAATCCTGTCAAACAGTTTTTTCAAGTCATCATATTGATACGGTGGACGTTTGCGAACTCCCAACACAGATACTTGCTGGTAATCTTCCTCAACAAAGTAAATAATTCGCCATACTCCAATTCTGATACGATACAGTTTACTATCTGCATCTAATTGTATTCCTGCTTTTTCCGTATCCAATTCTTTACTGTTATGAGGTGTAATATTATTTTCTAAAGAACGAATGGCTTTCCAAACTCTTTGACGAATACTACCAGGCAAACGGCGGATGTCTTTACATACTTCCTTGTCAACTTCAATATTATAATAGCCCATCAGCCACTAACTCCTGTTCGAAATCATCTAATGACATCATATCTGTTTGCCCTTTTGCTCGTCTATCTAGCCAATTTTGTAAAATAGCAACATCTTCTACATATTCAAGCAATTCAACAGTTTGTTCCCATGTTTTTATCATTTTACTCCAAAGAGTAAATGGTACAAGCACATCAGTTTTTTCACCTTCGTCATTAGTTAAAAAACGTACATCTTTTAATACTTCGGTTATATTCATTATTTTTCTCCTGTCAAAGAAATAATATGAGTCTATTATACCACAAAACCACCACACCTGTCAACATGCAAAAGTAACGCTAAGTGCTGGCGGGGGCAGGCTACCAGCAAAACTGGAATAGAAGCCAACTCCCGCCCTCGCCAGCCACGCCTTGTTATTTGATGTGTTTATAAGTCGAATTTCTGGCAAAATTCTTGAGGTGACATGACCTCAAAATAATGTCCTGATGATAGCCCTCTTAGAAAATCAATGCGATTGTCTGAAACAATCGCATTGATTTTTTGCCATTCAGCAAAACCACCAATAATTGCATCACCTTTTTTCAAGCCTTTAGCTTTTAACATACGTACATACAC
>NBMH01000062.1 GCA_002084875.1 Anaerolineaceae bacterium 4572_78
TCTTGACATGCATCCTTGATTTGAAATATAACAATCTTTATCAAAAATATATACCATTACATATTTTCTCAAGTATACCTTGCTTTGGATATTTAGGCAAGGAAAGATGATAAAGTTGGTAACCGTTCACCACACCCTAACCCCTCAAAAATCAAGACCACAGTTTGACATTAATCTCACTCTTCAGTACAATAGTATTATCTTGTTTGGTGGAGCGAAAAAGCAAGTTTTGACGCTCCAATAATTGCTATATCACTCGGAGGTTAACCGTGACAATCTTAGAAAGAACTCGTGAAACCCCCATTTCTATTCCACCAATGCCGACCATTGGTCGCTATTTGCCCTCGATTCCTGTTCGTCAAGATACTGACGACGAAAGTGGCAAACGGGTCACATTGGAGGAGTATTGGGAATACTACTATGAAAATGGTGAGCATAATTATGAATATAATAACGGTTACTTGGAGGCTAAACCATTGGCAAAACAAATTCAAGCAGAAATGTATGGTTGGGTTTATCGCTCATTAACACAGTATTTAGATGTTAATCCCATTGCTAGGATTACGACCTTAGAAATTGGTTTTAAGTTTCGCTTGCCAGGTAAAATTCAAGTCCGAAAGCCTGACTTGGGAATAGTGCGGAATGACAACCCTATAATACTGCATGACGAAGACCGTAACTACAAAGGCAAGTATGACATGTGCATAGAGTTCGTTTCCGATTCGAATCTATCGGAAATAGAACGAGATACGAAAGTGAAATTTAGAGAGTTTCAAACCATCAAAGTGAATGAGTATTTCTTATTCTCAGATGATACAGGAATAATGAGATTTTATCGTATGAATAAGTATGGATTCTATGACGAAGTCAAGCCAGATAAGCATGGAGTGATACGTTCAAAGGTGTTGCCTGGCTTTCAGTTTCGCGTGAGTGATTTATTTGAGAAACCTGCTTTGATAGAGATGGCAAACGACCCTGTGTATCAAGGATTTGTCTTACCTGAATACCAAGCTGAAAAGCAACGTGCTGAAACTGAACGGCAACGTGCTGAAACTGAACGGCAACGTGCTGAAACTGAATGGCAACGTGCTAATAAATTGGCATCAAAATTACGTGAGTTGGGGATTGACCCTGATAGTTTGTAAGTAGTCAATCTATATAGTTCTGCTAACGAGGTGGAGTGAATAATTACCAAAAATATGTACTAGAATTTGATAAATTCTGTTGAAGTATGGTATACTATAATAATTGAAGTAATTATTTCAAGATACACTCACAGTTTTTTCGATAAAAGTACATGGGTGGTGAAATCACAAAGCTAGTTTTGTGGTTCATGTAATTAGCATTACTTATTTATATTAAAAGCAATTGGTTCTTAAGTTATAACGTATTATGAATGATGAACAATTTTTGTCTCGGTCTGAAGCTCTGCAACGGCAAGAAGAAGAGCGGGCTCGTATTGCGAAAGATTTAGAATCCTCAGCGGGACAATTATTAGCTAATGCCATTGTTGAATTGGCGGCTGTCAAACAGTTAATTGAGTCAGGTGAAAATGCAACTACTATCATAGAAGGTGTAACCACCTTGCAACAAGAGCTTGAGCAAGGCTTGTCTGATTTGCGTTTTTATATAGCCGAACTTGAACCTAATACAATATTGGGTAATTTTGGATTGGTGGCTGGTTTACGTCGCTATTTAGAAAAATTTACTCGACATACAGGTATTAAAACTGACTTGCATGTGCGAGCAACTATCGAACAATTACCAAATACTATCGAAGTTGCTATTTTTCGGATATTGCAAGAATCATTACAAAATGTGCGTGACCATGCTTCCGCTCAAGCAGTTAAGGTCACGATAGCAGAACAAAATGGCTTGTTACAATTCAGTGTTATTGATGATGGCATTGGATTTGTAGCGGCTGTCAGTGGACAAAATAAACGTCGTTTGGGATTGGTTGGAATGAAAGAAATTGCTAATTTGTTAAAAGGTGTCTTGCAAGTTAAAAGTGATAAAAAGCAAGGCACTCATGTGATTTTAACATTACCATATCCTAAGTTTTAATGGTGATTGTTCTATACCACCACTATATTATTTTTCGACTATCATATTAGACAATTTCGTCTTGGGAGTTATAGTTTATGGCTACAAGTGTTATTTTAGTAGATGACCATCCATTATTTCGGCAAGGATTACGTCGTGTCATTGAGGCAGAAGAAGATATCAATGTTATTTTGGAAGTTGCAGATGGGGAGGAGGCACTTCGTCTCATTAAGCAACTTTCTCCTGATGTCGCTATTATAGACATCAATTTGCCAAGCATGAATGGATTACAAATTACCCGTAACCTTAAGCGAGCTACCCCAAAGGTAGCGGTTATTGTATTGACTGCCTTTCATGATGATGAGCAACTTTTTCATGCTATTCGAGCAGGTGCCGTCGCATATTTTCCAAAAGATGTTACCCCACGCCGTTTGGTCGAGACAATTAGGCAAGTAGTTCAGGGAAACTATGTGATTGATGATGAAGTTCTCAATAAACCTGAAGCTGCTAGTTGGCTTCTACAACAATTTGACCATATTGCTTATGTTGATGGTGAACCCAACCAAATGTTTTCACCTCTTTCACCGAGAGAAATGGAAATATTACAACATATTGCCAAAGGACAAAGTAACAAAGAAGTTGCTTATGAGCTAGGAATTAGTCGTCAAACTGTCAAAAATCACATGACAAGCATCTTGCGAAAATTGGCTGTGAACGATAGAACCCAAGCGGCTCTATATGCAGTTAAGCGAGGTTGGATACGTTTGCATAATAATAACTAAGTAGTATAAAAGGGGAAGGTACATTGACTTTTGATGACATTTTAGAAAGCACTAGAGATGAACAAGAACGCATTCAGCGTGAGTTAAGAGTAATTGATTCGACAATACGCCATACTACAGCAGAAGTTGAAAGATTGGCTCAGCATAATACGCAACTTAACAATCATATACTTTTAATGCAACGCAAAATTGATAAAATACCTGCTCGAAAAGTTATGGAGGCATACCAAAAAGTTCAGGATACTCAAGGACAACTTTTTGTACGACAAGGACGAATTGAGCAGTTAAAAAGTAAACAAGAACAGTTAAAAGAATACTCGGGACACTTGCGAAAGATAATTGAAGCCTACGATAAAGAAAAGGAAGAATTAGCTGAAGATGGTGAAGATGAAGGCGATAATGTGATGATGAATATCATCAATGCCCAAGAGAACGAACGGTTAAGTCTTTCTATTCAAATGCATGATGGACCCGCTCAGTCACTAACAAATTTAGTACTACAGGCTGAAATCTGTGAACGTTTATTTGATAAAAATCCTGACCAAGCACGTCAGGAGTTGACTCATCTAAAAGAAGTTGTTAATAATACCTTTCAGAAAGTGCGCGAGTATATTTTTGACTTGCGTCCGATGATGTTGGATGACTTAGGACTCGCACCGACATTACGACAATATATTCGTGATTTGGAAAATAAATACGACTTGTCATCTGAACTTATTGTTACTGGTAATGAACAACGCTATTCGCAATACATAGAAGTTACACTATTCCGTGTGATTCAGGGTTTACTTAAAAATGTGGCAGAGCATGCTGGAGCAACCAAAGCTACAATACGCCTAACTACTCTTGACGATAAAGTAAAAGTTGTCGTTGAAGATGATGGTGTTGGTTTTGATTTAGAAGCAGGAAAAACTCTTGCAAAAAAACGCCGCCGCATGGGAATTGTAGCTATGGAAGAACAGATACACATGTTGGGTGGTGATATTAAAATTGAGAGTGAAGTTGGCGAAGGAACAAATGTCTCCTTTTGGTTGCCATTGGAACATCAATAGACTCGAATCCTAATCATGTAGAACAGGCATTTTGCCCGTGTGAGTGGGAATCTCATATTCATTTGTCAAGTCTGAGTTTAGTCCACAACACTTGGTTTAATGTCTCTTAAGTTCAATTGTATTCTTGTTAAATCATTCCATGTGTTAAATTCTAAAGAGTAAACAACATCAATTTTATCTGGATTTGCTAGAGCTGTTTCATGGTTTGCCAGACGAAAACCGATGGCATCCCATGAGCGTTTGCCGTCAAAAAGACGCAATTTAAGATGAGTGTTATTTTTGCCTACTGTTCGTTTATCTTGAACAACAAGATTACGTGTTAGAAATAACGGGGACTGGTTTTTGTGTCCAAAGGGATTAAGTCCGTTAATTTCATCAACCAGTTGGTAGCTCACACCACGTAGATTGACTTCAGCATCAATCAATAGTGTTTTTTGGAGGGGTTCGCCACCAAATGATTCACGGGCAAGTTCAACGAGTCTGTTTCGCAGGTCAGGCAGTTTACTGTTCTCAATGGTAAAACCAGCTGCGGTTGCATGCCCGCCATATCTTTCTAACAGGTCAGCACATTGGTCAAGGGCTTGGGTGATATGAAATTCTGGGATGCTTCGGGCTGAGCCTGTGGTGTGGGTTTCATCTTGCTGAGCCACCAAAGTCGGGCGATAAAATTCTTCGGTAAGTCGTGATGAAACTAAACCGACCACTCCTTTGCTAAATTCGGGTCTGCATATCAGGTAAAGTGGGGCTAATTCTTCGCCTGCCAAAACCTCATTGCGAGCCATTTCAACAAATTGGCGAGTCATAGCTTGGCGTTCAACATTAATTTGGTTTAAGGCAAGTGCCAGTTTTTTTGCCTTCTCTTTATCCTTAGTAAATAAAAGAGCATAAGCAAAACGAGCATGCTTTAATCGTCCAGCCGCATTTAGACGAGGACCAAAAACAAAACCGATGGTGTCAGAGCCAATGCGTCCTAATTCTGAACCCGTTTGTTCAATCATAGCTTGCAACCCAAGTCGTTTAGGTTGTTTGTTAATATAAGCTAACCCTTTTTTCACAAGGGTACGATTTTCACCAAGCAGGGGAACAATATCGGCGACAGTGCCGAGTGCAACTAAATCTATCACATCTTCCTCTTGCAAATCAGTTACAGACTCACATTCTGATAACAAAGCTTGGGTAAGTTTGAAACAAATTCCGACACCACATAATTCTTCAAATGGATATTCACAATCTGCTTGCTTTGGATTAAGAACTGTCAGAGCAGGAGGAACGATGTCATGTCCCATGGTATCTTTGGCTAGGGTGTGGTGGTCTGTGACAATAAATTTCATTCCGAGTGAGTTTCCGTAAGCAATCTCATCATGAGAACGGATACCACAATCAACTGTAATAATTAAGTTAGTTCCTCGTTGAGCTAGCTCGGCAATGGCTTCTTTATTTAAACCATAGCCTTCTTCAAAACGATTGGGAATATATGGTTTGACATCTGCTCCAAGTGCTTGTAATACTTGTACAGTCAAAACGGTAGATGTAACACCATCAACATCATAGTCACCATAAACAACAATCGTTTCTTTATTTGTAATAGCGTGTTGTATATGTTGAACAGCAGAAGTCATCCCTTTCATCAGAAACGGGTCATGCAAGGAAGCTTTGCCATCTAAAAACTCGGTCACTTCAGTCACATGCTGAATATTACGATTGTATAGAATTTGTACAATGAGCGGTGAAACACCTGAAAATTGAGCAAAGTGTTCTTGGGATGCTCTAGTACAAACCTTCCACTGTGTACTTATTGCAAACTGCATAAATGATTTCCTTTCTATAATTTTAATTTTTTAATCCTACCACATAAGTTTTGAATAAGCAATGTAGAGAGAAATGTAATGCGTTGTTAAGTTTATGTGACTAAAATCTGACTATTAAAGAAAATCTGGTAAAATAAAAAGATATAGTTATAATCAATTGATGATGTTTACGATGGGATTTTGAAAGAAGGGAAAAGCACCATTATCATCAATATTCGTGAAAGTGACTACATCAACAGTTCGGGAATTGCTATTTTTTTAGGAATTGTTACAAAGGCACAAAGGCAAGACAGTCATGTTGTATTAGCAATAGAAAGTACACATTTTCAGAAGATATTTTTTCAAGCAGGACTTACTTTGTATGTTGATGTTGTGACAACACTTGAAGAAGCTAAAGCCAAAGTACGGAATAAGTGAGATAGTTGATATGTTTCGATTAATTTCTATTTTGTTGGTTATTATTTTTGCTGTATCACTTATCTTAAATTGGTATCTTTTTCAACAGAGTCAACAATATTATTTGCAACTTAATCAAACTAGGCTTGACCCATTGGGTCTAACGGTGTATGATACCAGTATAAAAAATTTATCGGATAAACCTGAGGTCGTTTTTTTTGGTGACTCACGAGCTGAGGACTGGCATGCACCCAAATTATTATCACAGTTTGATTTTGTTAATCGTGGTATTGGTGCCCAAACATCTAGCCAAGTATTGTATCGTTTTGAAAGGCATATTGTGCCCTTACAACCTCAAGTTGTCATTATACAAGTTGGTATCAATGACCTGAAAACGATACCGCTTTTTCCGCATCAAAAGGAAACAATCATTGCGAACTGTAAGGCAAATATTGCTCAAATTGTTTCTGAATCTGTGGCTTTAGACTCAACTGTTATCCTAACGACAATTTTTCCAGTTGGGGAGCCACCGCTCATGCGACAACCGTTTTGGTCACCTGATGTGACTCAAGCAGTTGATGAGGTTAATGATTATTTAAAAACTTTGCAGGAAGCTAATGTTATTATTTTGGATACATACCCTATTTTAGGGGATGATGATGGCAAAATTCAACCGCGTTATGCAAAAGACTTGCTTCATCTTAATGAGAATGGATATCATGCCCTCAATGTTGAGTTGGCAATTTTGTTACGTAGTATAGATTTCCAGTAGGTGTAGTTTCATTACCGCACATGTCAGGAATGAAAACCCGACCTACACGTTAAAATTTTTATAACCAGGTTTGAAAACTTGGACTATATCATATAGAAGGGACAATGATGGACGATTTTTTACCGCCAGACCGCATGCCTGAAGCAGAAATTGCTTTACGTCTTGCGTTTAAACTTTTAGACTATCCCAACAGTGAAGGTATTGCCAACGTTAGTATTGACCGAACTCAAGTTACTGTCGGTAATACTGAAATATTCCCACTCGTTAAATTTTTGGAATCAACAGGTTGGAAACAGGATAAGCAAATTGGCAAATATCCATGGCAAGGACAATATCATAAAGATAAATATCAGTTGAATATTGTAACCCAACTTGCTCTGGGAAACATGACAACCGTTGTTGCTGGGCGGCAAGTTGTTGTTCAATGTAAGTCAGCTCCATTGAAAATAAAACGTCGTAGCAACCGTGAAGTATCAATATTTCTCGAAGTCATCGGCAAAGCCGTGACTACTAATCCTGTCAGAGAACATGACATTATGATTGCCGCCATGCCAAATATAGCTTACTTTCAAAAGTTGGCAAAACAATGGCAAAAAGGTATCTTGTTTCAACATACAGGAATTCAAATAGTGTTGGTTGGTAGAGATGGGACAATAGAAGGTTTAGACATTAAACCGATTCCTAAAGCTAAACCCAAAGAAACTATGCCAAAACAACATACCCTATTTGAAAAGTTTGAGGAATTTGATAAAACATCAGTTAATATTCTGCGGCTCATTGGGCAAGGTCGGTCATACCAACAAATTATGTCATTGCATCCCACGCAAACGTACATGGATATTTTTAAGGCTGCCACAGAAGCAGTTGAATTATTTGGTGAAGTAAAAAAGTTATACAGAGAAGAGGCACAACTACATGAAATGCCTCCTGATATTAGCACTACACCACATGCTAAACCTAGACGAATGTCACGCTATGGAAAAACTGATGCGGCTGCCCTTAGAAAACGTTTGAAAGCTTTAGCTGCAAGTAGGTCACTTAAAGGAAGTAGTGTGTCGTCTACCGACAAAAAAGATGAACAACCATCATCAAAAATAAAACGTAAATCTAAATCAACCGAATACCAAGCTGAATCTGACCGCATACCTCCTAGAGAATATGAGCAATGGAGTAACGAAGAATATACCAAACTTGCTAATTTAGTTCGTTCGGGAAAGAGTGTAGAAGAAATTGCTTCTCAGCTTCAACGACAAGTAGGTGCCGTTCATAGTCGAGTGGAAACATTAAAATTTATGGAAGCTGGTGATGAAGAAACTGGTGATAAAAAGAAGGATGATAAAAAAGAATGATAACATTTGCTTATTTTATCTCATCGCATGGATATGGTCATGCTGCCAGATCGTCGGCGGTCATGTCAGCTTTGTGTCAGATTAATCCTGATATTCATTTTGAGATTTTCAGCAAAGTGCCGAGTTGGTTTTTTCGGGATTCGGTGAAGTCTTTCACTCATCATAATTTACTGACCGACATTGGGCTTGTTCAAAAAACATCATTAACTGAGAACATTCCTAAAACTGTTCGCCGCTTAAATGATTTTTTCCCGCTTGATGATGATTGTGTTAGTCAACTTGCCCGTGAACTTAAAAAGCTAAATTGCCAACTTGTATTGTGTGATATTGCTCCGTTGGGTATTGCAGTGGCAAACATGGCTGATATTCCTTCCATGTTAATTGAGAATTTCACATGGGATTGGATTTATGAAGGGTATATAGGGGCATACCCTCATGGTTACCATATAGAGCATGGTGATAGTCACCCTGACATAGGGCAGGTACAAGGCACTGTCACTACAAATTCCACAGACTCAAAAGTTTTGACAGATTTGAAAAAACATGCCCATTATCTCAAATCATTATTTGCATTAGCCGATATCCATGTGCAGACAGAACCTGTGTGTTATCCTCAATCGGTTGACCTAACAGTTCCACCCATTAGTCGACCATCCAAAACTAAGTCGGATGAAATTCGGAGGCAATTGCATATTGATTTGACACATAAAATAGTGATAATCACAATGGGAGGTATTCCATGGGATTACATGTTTATGGAACATTTACATACATTTGAGGTAAATTTTCCAGATGTACATTTTATTATTCCTGGCTTGTCTCTCAAAATGAGGATTGAAGGAAATGTAATAGGCTTACCTCATCACAGCAAGTTTTTTCATCCTGATATTATCAATGCCGCTGATGTGGTGATTGGTAAAGTGGGCTACAGCACCCTTGCCGAAGTTTATCAATCGGGTGTGCCTTATGGCTATATTGCTCGCCCAGCATTTCGGGAGTCGACAGTTTTCGTCGATTATATCAAACACAATTTGCATGGACAGCCCATCGCCGAAGCAGATTTTATTGACGGACAATGGTTAGATGACTTACCGAAACTTATTGAATTGCCTCGTGTCTCTAATGGACGTATCAATGGTGTTGACAAAATAGCACATTTTATTTTTGATGTCCTACACGAAAGACAACATGTCTTACATGTATGAGTGGTAATTAAGTCGAAACAAGAAAGGTTTTACTACGATAAATTAATACCAACTTTTGTCTCAATCTATCGCCAATTTTGCCACCGTTACCCCATCGCCTCCTTCATCAATATGTCCTGATTTATGGGAAATAATTAAGTGGTAATTAAATCGAAACAAGAAAGGTTTTAAAAACCTTTCTTGTTTTAGTTTAAGTCAGGCGATTCATTCACCGCCAATTTTGCCACCGTTACCCCATCGCCTCCTTCATTAACATGTCCTGATTTATGGGAAATAATTAAGTGGTAATTAAATCGAAACAAGAAAGGTTTTAAAAACCTTTCTTGTTTTAGTTTAAGTCAGGCGATTCATTTACTACGATAAATTAATACCAACTTTTGTCTCAATCTATCGCCAATTTTGCCACCGTTACCCCATCGCCTCCTTCATTAGCATGTCCTGATTTATGGGAAATAATTCGGGATAGGTTCGGTAGCATGGAAGGATTCGGATTCAAGTTTGGGCTTTTCTGCTTCAGTAATGTGGATTTGTTTTCGTTTTAACAAAGTACTGAAATGCCCTAGCTGAACTTCCACATCATTTCGGTGAATTGCCGTGACAATTCCTTTTGAGTGTAAATGGGGAATTGCTACGGTATCGCCGATTTTTACGGGTTTAGCAATGCCGATTTGTTCTTTGGCGGCGGGAGATTTTTCCTCTTGTGGTGGTTTAGTGTGAGCTTCTAAGTCAGCGATGGCAGATTTGGTTGCTTCGAGTTTTTCTAAGGCGGCTTTGGAGGCGGCGGCTTTAGCTTCGTTAATTGAAGCGGTGGCATCAGCCTCCAATTTAGCTAGCTTCTTACGGATAGATTGGATTTGACGTTTTGCTCTACGCCGAGCAGTTTTCAGTATTTTACGGCGTTCATTATCAATATTACTTAGTCGTTCCTCCATTTTCTTTCGATAATATTCTGCCTCTGCTACTTCCTCATCAACCCGCAATCTTTGCATGCGAATGGTATTCAGTTCTGTTTTAATTTTGATAAGCATCCGCTCGGTTTCTTTGGAATCTTCATCAATCAACCCCTCACCTGTTTGGACGATATTGTCAGGCAAACCAAGTCTTCGAGCAATGGCAAACGCATTAGACTGACCTGGCAAACCAATCCGTAAACGAAAAGTGGGGGCTAATGTTTTCTGACTAAATTCCATGCTGGCGTTGGTTACATGTTCAGTGGTATAGGCAAAAGCTTTCAGCTCAGCATAGTGTGTAGCAACAAGAGTGGTAATATTTCTCATGAGAAGCCGATTTAAAATCGCCCGTGCCAAAGCGGCACCTTCAATTGGGTCAGTACCTGCTCCCAATTCATCGAACATGACCAAAGACTGTTCGCTACATCGTTCTAAAATATCAATGATGGTTGTCATGTGTCCAGAAAATGTAGACAAATTTTGCTCAAGTGATTGCTCATCGCCAATATCGGCAAAAATGCCATCAAAGACCATGAGTGATGAGTTATCACCGACTGGGATGTGTAGTCCCGATTGTGCCATTAGTGCCATGAGACCGATTGTTTTCAGGCTAATCGTTTTCCCGCCTGTATTCGGACCGGTGATGATAAGCATATTCATGTCATTAGGTAACACAACATCAATTGGTACAACAGTTTCAGAGTCAAGGAGCGGGTGTCGAGCCGCATGAAGAACAATCCGTTGCAATTCATCGTCGCCATCATGCGACCATTCATGCAATGTGGGGGAAGTTGCTTCGATAGCTTCGGCATATTTCGCTTTAGCAAATAGCAAATCAAGTTCGGCGAGAGCTTCCACTGTACTGGCAATAAAGTCGGCATTTTCTCCAATCATGTCCGCCAAATCGAGAAGTATTCGACGTACTTCCTCTTGTTCCTCAAATTGTCGTTGTTTCCATTGATTGTTTAAATCCACCACAGATAACGGTTCGACGTAAATCGTGGCACCACTGGAACTCTGGTCATGCACAACTCCTTTAACTTGTCCTTTGAAATCAGTTTTAACGGGGATGACATAACGTCCCTCGCGTTGGGTGATGAAACTGTCCTGCAAAAATGAGGAGTATGTCTTCGAGGCTAGAAGACGATTCATTTTGTCTAAAATGCGGCCATGTGCAATCTCTATATCATTGCGAAGCTGAGCCAATTTAGAACTAGCACTACTTTTAACTTCACCAGCATCGCTGATACATTGACTAATTTTTTCAATGATACCTTTGCATCCTTCCAAACGATGGGCAATGTCAATCAACAGGTGACAATCTTCACCAAAACTGACAATGATACGCCGCAAATTACGGGCAGAAATCAATGTCTGACGAATAGCAAGCAAGTCGGATGGCATGATGACAAAACGCCGTATAGCCTGCTCTAACAATGGGCGAACATCCCTTGCCCCACCAATTCCTGCATCATTTCTGACATCGAGTAATTGTCGTGCTTGACGTGTTTCTTCTTGTAATGTAATCGCCTCTGAGTAATGTAGCGTCGGTCGCAGTGCCAATGCTAAGGCATCACTAGCAGAAAATTGCTAAGATGTGTAAATATTTTTCTGTCATAATTTGTTTTGAGAAATTTGGGCGTTGTAATTAGAGGTTGGATTACGCAAAATATTAATGTAACATTTTTCATTTTCTACTGGATTCCCAAAGAACCTCACTTCAAGATAAGTGGCAGATAAACCATGGTCATACTTTGAACTTGAAATTCATCAGCTTGATTCTTAGACAGTAAGGCAAACGTACCTGAATGGTCGGTTTGAACAGTTAAGTTTTCGCTTATTGAATCAAGTGTGACATTATTTTCAAGTTGCCAAGCATCTCCTGCTATATAAGCACCTTTTAATGAGGAATCACTTATATTTTTGGATGATAAGCTGGATGAGCTATATTCAAATGTGATAGATATATCTTGATGGAAGCTCTTAGTGATTTTTTGTCCACTGCTACCTCCATAAAATGTAACGATATAACCATAGTTAATTGGTTCATATAAATAGGTGCTAGGAACATATACTGTTGGCTCGATTGAAACACGTACATATTCATCTTGAGTATCAATAGCATTAGCTGGAACTTGGATATGTGTCCTATCCTGTAAGGTATATGTCCAGCCATCGCTATTTTTGAATGTATGGGTTTCAGACGCGGGCAACGAATCAGCATAATTTACCTCTAACGTTGACCCCGTAGAAAGCGAGTTAATTGATTCTTCGCCATTTCCTGTTATGACTTTGGCATTATATTGGCTACCACTTAGATTCAATTCGCCAGTTGAATAATATTTCCAACCAGATTCCTCAAATTCATACATGGCATCCAAATTCCAATTATAGGTATTGGTTTGGTCAATATGAGTGAAGAAACAACCGTCATCATCAGATATAGCCATAATTGATTGTTTTCCTATGTCATTAAAACCAGAAACCAATGCACCCACAGCAGGTGTGTCATCACTTCCATTAATCACTTGTCCAACAAGATAAGCATCAGACCCACGTATAACTAATTTAGTATTAGCCTTTAGACGAGGCGTTTGCAATTTGCTGAGTGGTTCTGCATCAATTTGTAATGGTTCTGCATCAATGTCACAACCAATTGGTGAATCAGGATCAGGGTTACACTGTTGTAAAGCAGTACCAATTTGATATGCCCCGCTAAATTCGTTTGTACTTGATATTTGTGGAGCGTAAATAATAAACTCTCCGTTTTCATCGGTGGTAACATAACCTTCGTAAGTACCACTCTTTATCCATACAGTGACGTTGGGTTGTGGGTTGCCACTTTCATCCTCAACTGTTCCTGAAATGAATCCATCCAATGGATTCAGGACTAAGTTTTGGCTGATGGTTTCATCTGCCTGCACTGTCACAGTAACAAAATCGGTCGGATTTGTCATATATGTATCGGTGTAGACTTCATAACTTAAGTACCATGTACCTGGTACAACCGATAATGAATACGAACCATCATCGGTATCAATCATGCTTCTTTGCCAAATATTACTATCGCTCAATTCAGCAAAAACAACTCCTACAGTATCAACTACGGGTTGACCTGCTTCATCTTGGATTGAGCCTACAATATTGGCATTGTTCTCTACAAGTTCAAGAATAGCGGTCATCTTTTTCGGAGATTGAGAGTCTGGTACGACTTCCTCAAGGAAGGTATAACCACTATTGGGAGTTAGGAAAAGCCCTACATGCAAATCACCAAACGGTACTTTCATCTTGAACTGCCCCCACTTAGTGGACATGGTATTAAGTGGTCGAGGGTCTACCCCACGACGGACATAAGCTTCGGCTTCAATGTCAGTTAATACATCGCCATTTTGGTCAACCACTTTACCATACACGTATCCAGCCGCGGGTTCTAAAGTAAAAGTGATATTGTTAAAAGCCGTAATTGGCATGGTGCCGACCAAAGGATTGTCAACGGTCAATTTTCTAGGATGACCGATAAACAGATTTGCTTGATATTCAGGAACAGAAGGTACTACTTCCCATTTTCCTGCTGGGACATTAATTCGATAGTCGCCATCTGAATTGGTACTACCATAAACCCATAAGCCATCTTCTTGCCAAGCATCAACATAAACCCCAGTCGTAGGTTTGCCATCGGAGTCAGTGATTTTACCAGCAATGATACCCACATTGGGAATGACCACTATATCACCTAAGTCGACATCTCCGACAATTTCAACTAATCCGTCAAAGACGGGTGCGGTATATTGAGGATAAACACCTCTATTTAACCACAATTCAACATGGTAAACACCTGCTAAAAGTGGGATAGTAAATTGACCATTATCAGCTACATAGCTAGAGTAATGACGGTCGCTTTCCATGTTCAAGGCACTTACCTCAACATTATAGTTTATCCCTTCTGAATCAGACATGACAAGTGGTTCACCGTAGGGGTCTAATATGGTACCCATGAGTTGTGCATTCGTTTCAGCTAATCTGAAATTAACTCTGCGGCGTGTTTCATGCCTTTCCTCACTTTTAACAAAAGTAACTCTTTGTGATTGTGGAATTGATATATGACCACTTGAATTATCAAGTAGCACTTCAACTTCCCATGTGCCTTTGCCAACTTGTAGCGTGTAAGTACCAGTCATTCCTGTATAAGCATGCACTAAACGTCCTTTCTCTTGGTCAAAGGCAGTTATCGTCATTTCTTCTGATGGATAATCGCCATCAACATCAATAATTCTACCCTTAATCAGCTTACGAGCTTCGGGCATAATCATATTACCCAAGTCAACTGGTATTGGCTCACTATTGTCATCATAAGCAACAGTGAATGTATAAGCCATGAGAGTGGTTATGCCTGCAATGGTATCAGGTGGCTCAATTTCCATGAAGTAATTACCTTCTTCTAAGTTAAAGCCAAAGTTGCCATCGCTATCTGTCCATGCAACATGTTCGCCACCAAAATAAGGTATGCCTTGCAAATTGAGTAGCCATACACCTACCCAAGCATTTTCAACATGCACCTCGTTGGGAAGCAACACTCGTCCCGTTACATTGGGTTCTGGTTTTTCTTCTGGGGTCATGCCTGTGGCATAAGTAGTTGAATTAGTTTTTTGAAGCGTGACCGATTGATATAATGCCATCATCAATGAAGAATCTAAGTGCGGTAGGGAAACTGCACCTGCTTTTGATGATGGGAATCGCTCAAATTGGAATGGTTCAGGTTGCAATGGTACAACATGAATAGCATGGAATTGATTAACTTTATTGGTTTCTGGTGATTTTATCTTACCAAGTAGGCTTGTACATGTCATATCCACAGCAGTTGTAGCTGTAGGAGTCGGAGTTGGTTCTTCGGGAACTGGCGTATTTGTAGGAGTATATGTTGGCAAAGGCTCTGATGTTGCTGTTGGAACAAATGGAGTCGGTGTCGGAGTTGCGGTTGGGTCGGGTGGACCTGAACATGAGCCAGTTCGTAAACGAATATTTAAGGAGCCGTTATCATTGTTCCATGTTTTCCATGTTTGCCCGCCATCATACGAAGCATACGACCGCCCTGTATCCGTACTTTTAGCATCAGCCGACAGGTTGCCACTTCCTAAACTAACAGCTACATATACATCATCATTCGCAGTTAATTGGATAGGTGTATCAAACTCAAGAGAAATATTACCACCAGCCACGAGTGATTTATCTTGAATAGATACGATGGCATTAGAAGGTTCTAATACCGAATTACCCCAAAAATCAGTTTCTGCGGTGGTATCATCATAAAGGGTAATATCGATATCACTGCTACTATCGGTCATGAGGATTTCCACATGAGTAGCACAGTTATTTTGAGTAGGAGTAAACTGTACCATGCCATGCTGTGTTGCCGAAGGATAATATGCACTGGATAAACCGTAGGTATTATAAAACAACAATTCATCGTTACTATCATAAATTTTATAATCGTTGGGAACATACACAGAACCTAAACCGAGATTTGCCGAGCCGTAAGCAACCTCGCCATAACCGTTCTTTCCCCAATATTCTCCCCAACTATTTTTGATAATCCATACACCTTGACCGCCGTCATGGGTAGTGTTATCATTCCATCCTGTCAATAATACAGAGTGGTCAGTGCCATCTGAAGTGGTGAGAGGCATGTAGATGGGGTCGCCACCACTATAGTTCATGAACTTTTCACCTGTTGTGCCAGGATTATCTGCTTTCACAGAAATTTCTAGCGGACCATAATTGACCAAATAATTCTTAAGTGTATCTTGGTCAGTATATTCACCGTTTGTGCCGACCTCTAGCCAGCCTAATAAAGTATAATTGTAATCACTACGAGTACAATCTGTACCTGTTTGGGAGGAGGCATTGTACATATCAGCCGTTTCAAGGACGGAACCATACTTGTTCAACAAATCAGAAACTTGGAGGAAATTTCCTCCCGAACCGCATGTACCAGGTTCGGACAGACTAGAAATGTTGCAGTTTTTTACATTATCTTCCGAAAGGTCAAGCGTACCTTGTCCCTTTCGACCAAGAAATGCCTCAAAACTGCCTAACGCTCCAAAGCTATAGCATGAGCCACAACTCCCTTGATTTTTAGGCTCGGTAACATAAGAGTCACTATAATCTGGGTCAGAAGGGTCAGCTTGGCTATTTCGCACTTCACCAACACTGCCATAAGCTCGCCAATCAAATTGAGGCGGGAGCATGTCATGCCGATACCACAAGGGCAAAGCATTGGGGTTTTGGTCAGTCCGTTTTAAGGCGGGAGGCACAAATTCAGAGGTAGCGTCATCATTTTGAGATTGTACCTCTAGCTGAGGGTGACTACTAGAAACAAATGCCAGTAGCCCTAGTGAAAAAACTACCAATAAAATAGAAAATGTTTTAGTAGAAAGATTCATGTTTTTACATCCTTTCGTTAATACGATTTTGTCCTAAATTGGACGTATTACTGGAGCGTCAAAGCTTGCTTTGACATGGAAAAGCAGGTTCCTTGACCTTCCAACCTACAAGATAAAAGAAAACTAGTAGTCTGCATGACTCAACAGATTTTCAGTTTATTCACGGACAAAATCCGTAAGTAACCGTTTATCTCTACCATCTATAATGTTGTGTTTTGCTCAATGGTAACTTTTCTGCTGGCAAAGGGACATGAAAACCCAATTCGGTGCGTAATCGTTGGACATGCGTAGCTTTTGATTTTTCAATCAGCATGTTCAATATCACGCATTGGGCGTAAGGCATGGCGTTAATAAACTAAATGGGCTGGGGCAAAAAATGATAGCGATTTAATCACTATCCAGCATTGCCTCTCGCTGTGGTTGCCATCACTAACGTTGTAATTATTCACTCCCCCTCTTGTCAGTAGACCCCAACCCCCAGCCCCTTTCCCTACTATGGAGAATGGGAGTAAGATTCACTTCTCCATGTGGGAGAGGGGTTAGGGGTTGGGTGAACGGTTACCTAATGTTAGCTAGGGTTTTCAGCCGTAACACTTCGCCTACCCCTCAGCGGTGATTAGTCACGCCCCGCAGAGTACGGGACTTAGCTAATCCCGTGGTGCCTATATATTCCTAGCTAACGTAGTCCCCCAATAAACTGGAGCGTCAAAGCTTGCTTTGACATGAAAAAGCAAGTTTTTTCGCTCCATTGTGCGACCACGTGATTTTCAATCATCTGGTACACAATATTAACAGATGAGGCGGCATGCATTTTTCTATTGTCTAAGGGCATCACCTGGTTTAGCTTGAATTTTTGCTCCAGCTGGTCTATCAAATAACCTAGTAAATGATGTCTCATTGGTCACATAGCTACCATCTGAATTTTGGACGGTAACATCAACAGTTACTTGTAGAGCAACGGCTTCCACAGGTCCAAAATTAAGACATCGAGCAAATGTTAGACTTCCTGAATAGGAATCACCTGAAACTTGCAAGCCTTCACTACTTGTAATTGGAACATCTGTAGATGGCCAATTAGGATATGTTTGTCCATTGGCATCTAGGAATTTACTTCTGTAGCGAAGTATTGCGGCTGAGCTCATCCGCCCACATGTGTCACTATATGAAGTACGATAGATAGCCGCGGTTGGGTTTAGCCCGCCTGTAGCATCAATACAAGATTGGTCATTGATAAGGAATTGGTCAGTAACCACACCTCTGTCATTAACCAATACTAAATCAGATAATTCAATCAAACATGCAGTTGGACAATTGGGAGGTGTACACTGAGCGAACGCAGGTAAGTTACCTACTTCAACAACAGGCGTATCCCATTTATTAGGTACATGTGATAATGTAACTGCCCCACCGATAGCCAACAATGTTTTGAGTGCATCTCGGCGAGTTAATGAACGTTTTTGATTGGAGTTGTTCATTTTTTCTCCTCCTTCAAAAATAAAACAGAAAATAATTTGCACAAGATGTATCACAATACACTAAAAACAAAAACAAGTCAAGTTTGAATGTTTTTTTAGACCTTGTTTAAATAATCCATTTTTTAACTATCACTTTGTAACCTTCGCTAGTATGGAGTATAATTTGAACCATTAATATTTTTAATAATACATTCATGAGTTGGCTTTTTGTTATAATACTGTGCCTCATAATCCTTTTGCTTCTGATTTACTGGCAATTCATCATCGCCGAAGGAACCTATTTAGGGCAGGGTGTGGTTACATTTTTATATGATTGGTACGCTTTACAATACGATGCCATCAAAGAGTTTGATGAGGCTGACGAAATAACTTGGCTTGGTCTTCCTCTTTTTAATGTGATTAGTGATGATTTTGAGGGCATTATTCTTGATGTAGCAACGGGAACAGGGCGTTTACCTCGTGTGATGAACCGTATCCCAAATTTTAAAGGCAATGTGATAGGGCTAGATTATTCTAAAAAAATGATAATGGTTGCTCGTCAGCATGTTCCTGGTGTGCCAATGGTAATAGCTGATGCCATGCACCTTCCTTTTGCCGATGAGTCTATCCCAGTGGTCTCATGCCTTGAAGCAATGGAGTTTTTCCCCGTACCTGCTCAATGTTTAGAAGAAATGGTACGTGTTTTGGCACCGCATGGTGTTTTACTTACTACAAATCGAATCGGTTGGGAAACCAAGTTTTTACCGCATAGAACATGGTCAGCTTTTGAATTATTAACAATGCTTGACCAAATGCCTTTAATGGATATTGCCATCATACCTTGGGAAAATATTTATGACCAAGTATGGGCTAGGAAAAAGGAGTTATATCGATGAAACATTTTCTCTCTTTAGCAGAAACACCAACAACAGAAATTGAGGCTTATCTTGATAAAGCAATTGCCCTCAAAAAAGAACGACAAGAAAAAGGGTACAATGAGCCAATTTTACATGGGAAAACTTTAGCCATGATTTTCCAAAAGCCATCCCTCCGTACCCGTGTATCATTTGAAACAGGCATGCTACATCTTGGTGGGCATGCCCTTTATCTTTCTCCAGAAGAGATAAGAATCGGAAAACGAGAGTCAGCGGCAGACATAGCACGCGTGTTATCGGGCTATGTTGATGGGATTATGGCTCGTACCTTTGACCATCAACATATATTAGATTTGGCAGAATATGCCACTGTCCCGGTTATAAATGCCTTAAGTGATTACAGCCACCCTTGCCAAGTGATGGGAGACTTTTTGACCATCATTGAACATCAGGGAAAATTAGAAGGCTTGAAACTTGCTTACGTTGGTGATGGAAATAATGTAGCAGTATCATTGCTGATGGGTTCTATGAAAATGGGATTGCATTTTACAATTGCCACACCACCTGATTATGCTCTTAGTGAAGAGGATATTCAACGGGCTAATGCACTTGTTGAAGGAAATGTAGCTAATATTAACATTACCTATAATCCTCAAGAAGCTGTCAAAGATGCCGATATTGTTTATACTGATACATGGGTAAGCATGGGACACAAAGATGAATATAGAAAACGGCTAGATACCTTTCCACCATATCAAGTTAATGATGAATTGGTTGCCCTTGCCAAACCTGATTGCATTGTCATGCACTGTTTACCAGCTCATCGCGGTCAGGAAATTACTAATTCTGTGGCAGATGGTAAAAATTCGGTCATTTTCCAACAAACTGCAAATCGGTTGCATGCTCAAAAAGGAATTTTGGCTTTGTTGATAAATTAGATACTCAAGCAAAAGTTTTGTAACCATCTCCTACCAAGGGCTGTTCAATGCTAGTAGGGGCGTACGTCCGTACGCCCCTACCTTGGGATATTGTGCGACATGACTTTCAATCATGTCGCACAATGAAGCGAAAAAGCTTGCTTTTTCATGGCAAAGCAAGCTTTGACGCTCCGATTTATCTTGTCAAAAAACAGCCCAGTGGGGAGAGAGGGATTAGGGGTGGGGGTGAACTTTTACGAAGTTTTTGCTCACCTACTTACAAAAATAATAACGATTAGTTTCTTAAAAATCTCGTGCATCCTGATAAGCTTTGTCTACAATGCTTTGAGGAATTTCAAGTTCAGCCTGTAAGTTATTCAATAATTTATCTTCTGATTCATTGAGTTTATCAAAGCAAGCAATTTTAACCGCCATCCTAAATGCATCGGCTCGCAAGTCGGGACCGAGTACTGCTTTGGCATTATTAATCAAACGTTCAACTTCTTCAGAAGTAAAAGCCGTTGTTTCGCCGAGAAACAAATTTTTGTCAAAGGGAGACAAAACCTGTTTTTGCAGTGCATATAAGTCTTCATCAGCATAGTCCTTAAAAACAAGAATTTCTTTTAGAACGTCTTTCAATTCTAAATATTCTTCCAAAGAAACTTCCTCATCTGCGGCAATAACCGCCAAAGCAATTGACATGAAGGCTTGCGGGATAGTGATGTTGATAATCATATCGGCTGAAAGGGATAAGTCAATTTCAAGTCCATGCCGAAATTTATCAAGAACAGTCCTTTCAAGCTCGTCTAACCCATCTAAACAAGCAACCTGAACACTTATTCTAAAGAATGTCCGTCGCAATTCAGGAGTTAATATATTTTTTGCACTGTTAATTAAATCATCAATCTCATTATCATTGAAAGGAACAACTTTATTTGGTAAGGGGCTCTTGCCATACGGATACAATACCTTCATACGAAGATTAGTAAAAGCACTTATGTTGTAATCTTTGAAGGAATCAAGCTGGGTAAGGAGATTTTCCAACTCATCAAATTCAGTCCGTGTCGCTTCGCCATTGGCAAAAATAACCATCATAGTTGCCAACATAAATAAAGGAGCAAGTGTAACGTTCTCATGTATTTCCTGAATAGTTTCAGGTTTGATTTCTAAATTTCTTTGAAAATAAGTTAAAACCATGTTCTCATTTTTATTTAGAATTAAACCGTCTGCATAAGCTAATTCGACGACCATTAAATAGACATGCTCTTGCAACTCGGGACTTAATGTTTCTTTAATCCCCTTAACAACAGTTTCCAACTCTTCTACATCAAGTGAAGATGGCTTAATAATACTTTTATTAAACAGTTTTAGAAATCGCATCCGAAATTTAGTAAAGGCTTCGGTAAATTGGATGTACGTATAATTTTTAAACACGTTCAATCGTTCAGTAAGCTCATCTAATTTAGATAATTGCTTTGTGCTTTGTTTATTACTGGCACAGGCAATGGCAATTGCTGCACCCATGAATGCTTCTTCTGGGTTTGAAAATTTAATATTAACCATATTCACAATTCCATTTTTTAATTTAGCCTAATCACATTACAACAAAAATGAAAATGAGTCAATTAGCGTCACATCTTTGCTAAATTGTCTTTTGTCCCTCTTCAAATTGCAATATCCATATCCCTAAAATTGTAACGCCTGTAACAATTGAAATATCGGCAATGTTAAAAATGGGCCAAAAACCAATATCAATAAAATCAATCACATGACCATCATGTTGTATTCTGTCTGACAAATTACCAATAGCCCCCCCCAATATCAAACCAAAACTAAAACGTGTTATCCAGTTGTCAATGGGTAGAGTGAGGTAATAAAAAATCATTACTATTGAAACGACGATAGCAATTACCAAAAAAAAGTTGCTATGTTGGTCAAACATGCCGAATGCGGCTCCACTGTTAGTAATATGAATAAATCTGAATAAACGCCCTGCTCCTGAAAATGGTTGCCATTGGTCATACATATTTGGTAATGTTTGCAAAACAAAATATTTGCTGAGTTTGTCTAAGAAAATAATGGTGCCACTGATAAGGACTAGAAACAAAATGGCATGTATTCGATTGTGTAGTGAATATGTATTATTATGATGCCTGGAAATTTCTGCCCATGATGTGCCTCAGCCACAAAGTACCAGGCTTGTACATATTTGTCTTGTAATATGTTGATTTTCATGCATTTAGTATAGGCTCAACATTTATATTGTTCAAATTTTAGGTGACATATTTCAATCTTGCGGAGCATGTCATATTTTCTTAAATTGAAATACACTTTCTCGTTGCTACGCTCTGCGTAGCAACGTATATTGGACGCTCTGCGTAGCAACGTATATAGGACGCTCTGCGTAGCAACGTTATATTGGACGCTCTGCGTAGCAACGTATATTGGACGCTCTGCGTAGCAACGCGTATTGGACGCTCTGCGTAGCAACGTATATAGGACGCTCTGCGTAGCAACGTATATAGGACGCTCTGCGTAGCAACGTATATAGGACGCTCTGCGTAGCAACGTATAT